>JBCCEV010000063.1:0-22242 GCA_039030125.1 Pseudomonadota bacterium
CTTCGCCATCATAATTGGTAAGAATCTCGGCGCCCGGGGCTGCAAGCGCCATCGCTTTTCCACGTCGACTCTCCAAAGTCAGCGAGGACCCATCGATTTCAGAAGCGCCCACTGTTAGTACATTCGGCAGGTCACCGAAACAGGCTGGATATATCTTACAATCTCTCCCGCTAGTTATTTCTGGGCGTCGCGCGGTACGAGTCGAATCTTTGCTATCGGAAGCAGACACAACAAAAAGCGCAGTATCAACCGAACCTGCAATTACATTTTTCATGTCGCAGGCCAAATTTGGATATTCATCCCTGTGCGACAAAATATCCTCGCAGGATTCTTGAAACTCGAAATGCAAACTGATGTTGAATATTCGTTGAAGCTTGTTTTTTTTATCTAGTCCGACTGTTTCTCCTCGCAAAAGATCAATAAACCTTTCTTCCTCATTCAGAGTAATAGGGATATGTTTCAACCGATCCATCTGGAGGAACGGGAGTAACCCGACAATTCCATCGCCATTCAATCTCGATCGAAGTATTCCGGTGGTGGATGAGGCGTGTCCCAAATCTGCGTTGGAAGGTCCGTAGGTGTTTTCGGCGTGACAGAGATCGGGGGTCGCTGGGTGGACATACTCCCAATCGGGGTGAAGACCGTCACGGTCCGGTTGGTCCATGAAAACAAGTAACGGAAACCCACTATAAGGTTTAGATTCTCTACCCTGCGCAAAACGCGCGTCGTCATGAGAAAACACCCATCCGAAATCCATGTAGGCTGCTATTCGCTCCCTACGTTCCCAACGATCCACTTTGCCCCTCAGCGAATCGAAATGGTATTGCCCTTTCGAGCAAGGATGGAGAACCCGCTCCGATTCAGCGAACGAAGCGCGCCTGATTTTCGGAACAATCTCGCGACGATCACGAGATCCGTACTCCGAACCGGTCAACTCCCCGCTTAGCGGTTTATCAAGATGGTAGAACAGACAAATCGCTCTTTTGGTCTGAGGCCCCAAGAGGCCGTCTATCTGGCCCTCAAATAAGCCGAGCGCTGTGAGGAACCACTGTACTTCGGTTATCTCGATCTCTTCCCAATTCTCCTTTGTCCATTCTTTCGAATCGTTAGCACAATCTTCGGCCAGTCCACTTAATTCAACAAATAACTGATCACCATACTCTTTGAGGACTAACTTAACCCGATCGATATAATTTCCCGACGCGTTGCTACTCAGAATCAAAATCGCGACGAGGAAAAGCGAAGGGCGGAATCGATTTAGCATAAGAGCCAAAGGTGATCAATTCGAATTAAGCAACACAAGCTTACCGTCAACAGTAACCTCGCAGGTTCTAACCGCGTCGTAGTTCGAACACGTCACTAACCCTTCACTACGCAAAAACTCCATATCCTCCTCAAAGTAATCCTTGCCGCCATAGATTTCCCCTAGCGCGATTAGCGCATCGCCTCCTTCGTTGATGCGTCTTAACGGAAACATTGCGCCCTCCGCTTCCACACGCGATATCAAATCGTTGACCAAGCGATCATGCCCACCCACCGATCCCGCGTCCGGACGATCCTCTGGCTCAACGCTAAAAGCGACGACACGACTTTGCCTGTTCTCAGGATCGCGAATGATTAGCTGAAAGTCGGTGATGTTGGGATTGGTCGGAGCGATCTGAATTACAGGGTTCACGCTATCAGTGGATGAGACAAGTACATCTTTGGGACCGGCGTTGCCAACGATCTCTGTTTCAATCGGGCCGCCGGCAGATACGGCAATGCTAATTCTTTCGCCGAATCGAATGTCGAACCGGTCAGAGTCTGGGACGATTTCTAAGGAAGAACGATCGCGCTCAGAAGAATTGCAAGCACTAGAAAGGCGCGAAGAAGATTGACTCGTGCCGTGAGCTTCTAGATAAGTATCGAGTTCTTGAGAAAGACCCCTTACGTATATTGCTTTCGACTGAATAGCTTCAATTGATTCTTCGATCTCCTCTATTTGATCAGTTCGCCACCCCTCCGCGGCTCCACTGCTTTGAAGGGTAAAATCATCATCGGTGGAAACATCAGCGCTCACAAAATCTGTATTAAAGGTGGCTAACAACCGCTCCTGCATTTGCCGATCTCCCAGTTCAGCGCTCCTTACACTCGCTTCGACACGATGCAATTCAACCAGAAGCTGAAGAGGAAGCTCACTCAAGATATGCCTCAGACGATAGGCCGCGTTGAGGCTACCAACCGCACTACCATAAATGGCTTCAGCTTTCGCTAATCCCTGATCAGCTAACAACCGATTTGGAGTACCGCCGCCCCGCCTTAGACGTTCTCCTGCTTCCGTGATCGCGATGCCCAACTCTGCTGAACTCTGCTGGAGTCTTTCGATCAGGTTCTCGAACTCCATTGAATTGTTGCTCAATGCTATTAGCGACAGATGCTGCTCTTCGGTACAACTTAGCGATATTGCGGCTCTCAAATAGAAAATTTCCCCGGATTTTGATGAGTCTTCTAAATATCGAACTCGCGCATCGTCGAACGCGATCAACACCTCCTCTAAGTGAATTGAAGCGAGCGATGGTAGCCTAATCGGAGGCGCTCGATTAAATTCGAATGCGGTTGTACACGCAACTAGATTCGAAAGAAGTAGCGTGAGGCATAGGCGAGCGCTCCAAACGCAACTTAACATCATCCTTGTGCGAATCATTTCAACGAATCAGCTAGGTGTAGTCTTACCTAACGCATCTATTATCGGTTGGTCCACAGTATCGTCATGTACATTTTGATCATCAAGGTTCAACTTGTCCTTATTGTCCATCTTATATTTTTTAAGCAGCTCCCTAGTTTCTTTACCAATACAACCGTCGATCCCTGAATTCATAGTTTCCGCCGTCGCCGTAAGCAAATTCTTTTGAAAAGCCTTTACGTCGGACCGTGAATCAAAAAGCGCTTGTTCTTCGCTTCTCAAGAAATTTTTCCATGCGTCTTCATCGTCGCAAGTCGTGTTTCCGTTCTCTTCGTTTCCTTTTTCTTTCTCGTTAGTTTTGATCGAAACCGTAATGCGAACGTCGTCACTTCCGTTGGCACTAGCCACCTGTAGAAAATGTTGACCCGCAGTTGCTTTTGGTCCGGCGCTCACGGTTATTCGGAGAAAGCCCGCGTGCGCTTCGGCTTCTAAAGACACCTCAGCATCATGACGCCCCAACAGCTGGACGATCGGGATCCCCGTATCGTCGGCGACTGAAAACGAAATTGATTCACCAACTTGCAAATCGAATTCTTCCCCCTCTGGAAAAACACGAAATCCAACTTCTATTTCTTCGACCGTGCACATCTCAATGGCGCGAGCCGTTTCGGACAGCTGCTCTACGGACGCAACAGATAGTGAAACCGTG
This sequence comes from Pseudomonadota bacterium, assembly GCA_039030125.1. GTDB lineage: Bacteria > Pseudomonadota > Gammaproteobacteria > JBCCEV01. The sequence goes on from JBCCEV010000063.1 coordinate 3,372, forward strand.
CTCGCAGCAACAACTAATTCTTGAGTTTTATCGTTAATCTGGTTTATGAATTCCTGAACGTCTCGTTTCCCGAACCCTTCGCCGGACTCGTTTCGATCACCATCATCGTCATCGACAACGATTTCCTTCATAGCTGGTTCCAGGGTTGGAACCGACCCAAATTTACCCGCCCAAAAACCAAGATTCCCAACTGCGCCCATTACGCTGGCGAGCGTCGGCTCAGTTTTTAGCACCTCGCGGCTAGTCGCTATCGCAATCTCGTCGATGACACCATTCAAGGAGGTTCCAGCACTGTCGATTCGACGAATCAACGCATTTCCTGATACTTCAATTGGAACAACATTCTTTAATACAGACTCGGCGTGGTTAATTCGTGTTCTTGCCTCCGTTCGCAACTCTTCGTCGACAAAAGGTTCGTCAAGGAGTTCTTCAAGAATTGGAATTTGAGAACGTACATCTGTTCTATGAGTAGAGATTGCAGATACGGCGTTTTTTAGCGAATCGTATTGCTCGCTCGGATATAGAAGGGGGGTCATAGCCAATACGGCACATGTAACAGCTTGTGCGCCGTTCAGGTACGCTTTTTGCCGCGGGCTGCTTTCGAGATGATTCCCGATACCATATAACCCAGCCGCGCCGAGTCCAAGACCCGATGCGAGTCCTGCGTTCGCATCTGATGCGAAGCCCAGATATAAAGCGCTCGCCGAGAGGGGAATTAGGCTCAACCCAACGGAGGAACGGACGATGGAATGTTCGCGCACCGCCTGAAAATAACGCTGACGAAGTGCGCCCGCCCGGTTGATTGCAGCGGGAAGGGTTCCATGAAACTCGTCCCCGAGAGGAGCATGCTGTTCCGGCAATATATGTGGATCGAGTAACGCGCAACCGGACGCAAGAGCAATAAAACTTGGGAATACGAGTACGCGTCGTATGTGGGCAAAAAGTGATGACATGCTGACCTCCGTGTACCTGATGCTGTGATTCTTTTTCTTTAAGGCTATCGAAATAAAATTTCCGAGTAAACTTAGATGCAAAGGGAAACTAAAGTGCGGCTCTTGTAAGACCCGCCATAGCGCCAGAATATTCCGGCCCGCCAGAATTTAGAACAGCGCGCGCGCCTTTCTCTACCATGTTTGAGTGAAAAGAACCTATAGGCCTCTTCACGATCAGGACTGTGTTCTCTGCTAAATCGTGCTAGCCTGGAGCCCGATACCCCGCCTCCATCTGAAACGATCTCGGCTCGCTAAGCTGCTGCGGATCGACGTGGCTTTGAGAGTGTGGGATGTCCACTCTGCCGGTTCTGAGCGCGTATGCGATATGTCGCATAACGGCACCGGGATCGTTGGTCCGTCTGGACTGAAATTCATCTGAAACGTAGTAGCTATGACCCAACGGGTCGTCGTAGGAGTTGTTAAAACCACAGCAATCAACCGCGTAGACTCGCCGGGCGACAGCGTTCATGTCTTCCGGGCCACTGTGGCCTAATCTTCGCGAAACAACGCCATTTGACAGATTAGAGGCTTTGGAGCCCCGCAGTGCAAGATCATCGGCGGCGTGGTAGACCACCACGTTGCGCGAGGCATCGGAGATCAAACGGCCGTCTTCTCCACGCTCTAGCGATTCATTAACGATATCTGCGGCCACCATGAAAACGTTGCGAAACATGAACGGCATGGAATGTGTCTTGCGAAATACTTGGGCCAGTGTGAACCGCAGTACTCGATTACCCATGGAATGAGAGAGTAAGCTAATCCTGCGGTCGCAGATTTTCGGTTCTTCCGTTGCGCCACGTTGGTCCTCCGTCATGCGTATATATTCGAGTCGTTTTGCCTCCATTTCATCGCGCCATGCCATAAAGCGGGCTAACACGCGCGCGAATGATTTTGCGGATGCCTCGGCGCTGTCTTGATCGTCCCAGTATGCAAGAACCTTACCCATCGACGGCCAAATTAGCGGCACCACCACTACTCCATCCGGGAAAAGATGGTCGCAAGCGCGCTGCAGATCGTCTGCGCTTTGCAAAGCATCTGGCATTTCGACATTGAAGCCATGAATGAACAGCAGAACGTGTTTTCGATCTTGGTGCTGCAACTTCGCAAATAGCTTGTTGCTGCCAATTTCGACAAAGCTGCCGTCGTCTCCACGCTCACAAAAGAAGCCGTGCGCAGTGGGCTCGGGATCTTTAAGATCAAAACGAATAGCGCGCGGTAAACGGCCTGTCTTGCTCCCAATCGGGTCGCGGTTAGTGATGAAAAGCATGTCCCCTCCTTGTGAGGACCCTCTTGAAAAGTCGGGCTAAGTTATCGGAATTGCCGCGCGGTTCGGCGAGGATCGTTCTTGGCGTACTGCGCACGGGGTATAAAGGTGCTCCCCACACCTTGGCGTGGCGTCCCTGCCGTCGCACATCCATGCACGAAGGTCCGTTGAATACGCCAAGGTGCTAGGAGCAAGAACATTATTATTCGTAGCGATCTTTACCCCAGCCCATCTTATTTATGTCCCAAGCGGATTAATGTCACCGGGAATGGTTGCTAATAGCTCGGGCATGGAGAAAGTTAAATGCGGTTGTTCGCGCAGAACACTCACATCCCTGTTTTCAATGAAGCCAATGAGTGTTTCGGCAACGATACGCGCTCCCACTGGCCCTAACCGGTGGCCGCCCTCCTCGCACATCGCTTCTCGCTGCAGGTAATACCAAAACGGCGTTTCCTCATCAAAGCCGTAATTGGTGAACACCCCGGCTTGGTGCGCGGAGAGATTCTCAACGAGGTCTTCTCGCGACAGCGGTTGAATGCCCAAATCCAGCGCCGCCTCTTGCCCGGTTGGGAGTTCCACCAACTTGCCACGCAGTAAGTTCCGGGTTGCCAGCGAGACCATCTCGGGCTTCATGTGCTCGGCCTGCTTCAGAAACTCCGGCAGGACGCTCGGCTCCATCCCCATATGCGCATCCATCTTGCCGGCGTAGTTCAATTGCTTGTGCCGATCGATGCCAATCGAGCTCAAGTCGAACATCAGCCGCCAGTCCACAATCCAGTTCGAAGGCAAGGTGCCATGGCCATCCAACGGCGGCATACCGCCAACGCCAGAGAACTGGAAGAGTTGCGAAAGTTTGGCGGTGCCGGCTGGTGCTTTGGAATTAAAAATCCGGTTCCATTCGTAGCTCGGACGGATCATGGAATGCCCCATGCGAAACGCTGATACGGAGAACTCTAAAGGCATGCAGTGGCGCATATCATCGGCAAATAGGGCTCGTCCATGTTCCAAGATTTGCGCGACCAAGCCGCGGCCACATATGCGCGGCAAGAAATCGTGCAACACGATGGCTTGATAGTGGCGAATCGTTGCACGCCGGATCTCCTCGAACGGCACTCTGGGCGAGTCGTCAGCCAGTTGGTTGTGAAACTTCATAAACGCGAGATGCGTTTGGGCAACCGCTAAATTCTCGTCGTTTCGAACATCACCAATCAGGGGCCGGCGCGCCTTGCGCGGCAAATCGTTCGCAAAAAATCCCAAGCCCAATACGTTAGCGGTCGATCCGATCCGGAATTTTCTGCCGCACGGTTGATAGAGATCGGGCGAAATGTCCGGACCATGCAGATAAAGGCCGCTCAAGTCGAGTGCGGGAACCGCAAGTTTTTCTTCGGTTGCATCTTGCAAATGGCCAGAAAGATCTCGTGGTCGATCGAACGTGGCGTCGTGGTCGATGAATTGCGACAGATATAGGTAACCAGCCGGTAGCGGGCTTTCGTGAAAGCGCTTCGTGCGCATGCCGGCTTTTTCCATGATGTCAGCAAGCGCCACGAGCGACTCGTCACTGGGCTGAATACCCTTGGGCAGCAGCCGGCAATAGTGCCGGAGCGGCATCGCCGGGGTGGCGCTAGCGGGTGTAATGGGCTTTACGTTGTCGTCATCGCCAGCCAGTGCGGCCAGCGTCTTCGCCAATAACGGAAACGAAAAAAGACGACCGCTGACGACGCCTTCGTTTTTTAGGTGATAACTCTCCACTTCGTCGTCCACCTGGCTAACTCCCCACTCATGCCAGTATCAGTCGCGAGGCCGGCAATAATCTCAACGGATTTCGGAGTAAAGCTCGGCCTCCGGACTCAAATCAGATTGTTGTCAAATTTGAGAGTGAATATCTTCTCTAGATCGTGACCGCACGAACATTACAAAACATTACAGGGACTAAGAAATATTGCGAAAAACTCTCGGACCTCGTTAACGCGCACCTGACCGCAAAGCAATCACGGATAAGACATCACATTTGGCCCTTTAACGATACGAATTCCCGTGGCCCGCAGACGTACCTGCCCTGGGCGCCGTTGAACGATCTCGTGGGCGTTAGTTTGGCCCAATGCGCCGGACAATTGCTGGCGCAAGCGGCAAACTTGGATATTCATATGTTCACGCGTTAGCCCAAGCATCGTTGACAATGACTCCGAATCGAGCCACCCACTGTGATCCGACCCTGTTCCCGCAGACATGTCTTCGAGCCACCGGCGCGCCAGAGTTAGCATTAAATAATGATGGTTTCGCTCGCCCAGCGAAATCGGCTCTCCGAGCCCGGTTACTAGCACCCGCACATGTTCTTCGTCGAGGCTCACTTCGAACTCAAAGCTGGGTTCAGGGATCGATCGAGAAAGCTCGACGGTGTCGGCAGGTGGAGTACCATCCCAAAATGTCCAAGCACGCTTGTCTGCTAACTCGACAACTTCCATATGCTTCAAAGGCCGAACATGCCCGTCGCGTTCTATGACCCAATCGCCGACACCCGTTTCGTAAATGGCAGTCGCATTGTCAGAATCTGATAAATCGATAAATCCGTCGATAGGCGTTTCATGTTCGTGCGGGTCGATCAATACGGAGCGTGGAGCATCGACGTCCATCACAGACCAGGCCTGGACATTCGGGCTCCCAAATTGGAGTTCGTAATCGGCGGTAATGGCTGTGCCCTGTTTGGACACGATAGGATCACCATTCACCCAAGTTCCATTTGTGCTGTGATCAGTGAGTAACCAAAGAGCACCAGTCCATCGTAGCGTTGCGTGGATATGAGAGGCCTCAGGATCAAGTAACAAGGTATCAACTCGATCGGCCTGCCTGCCGAAGATATGCAGCGGTCGAATTCGTTGCTTGCCCCCTTCCGAGTTGGCTATAGTCGCCATAGTGCCTTTGCGCCTTTGCCGGTATGAGTTGCAGGTTACATATCTTAACGGCGTGAATTTTAGGGACAAAACCGCAGGGATCAGCTCCAGCCGAGAACACCGATTCCTGTCCAAATAAGAACTAGATAACAGGAAGTAACCCATATGAGTGACGCCAAAACCTCTCACCGGAAGAATTCATCCAACCACAAGCACCGCGACCCGTTCGAATACACAGTTTTATTCGACCTCGACGACTACTCCGAAACCGACCCTGGTCACGACCGCCAACCCGGCGACATCGATTCAATTCTCTACCTGCAAATTACGCACAAAGTGAGAACCGAGGATCTCGAGAATTACGTCGAGACGATCATGAAACCGCGAGACTACAAAACACGTGGTGGTAGAACCCACGCGATGACCTTTGTCGAAGCACTCGAAGAGAAGATGAATTGGCGCATGGTGCACGCCGGTTACCCCAACACCGGCAACATAACCATCTCGGAGATCAAAATTATTTTCAAGCTCAGCGAGGGGCTTGTGCGCGGCCGTTCGATTGCGTACGCCATGCGCCAACTTGGGAGCAACGCTGACCCCGTACTTCGGAAACATTTCGTGGACGTTCGCAAGTTTGTTGTCGAAGAAACACAGAATCTTTACAGTTCGATGCCTTTCGACCCATTACTGCTAGGGCGCGATCGGAATATTTGGATCCGCGATGCCGCCGGCGATATCTTTCTTATCGACACTTTGGAGGCGTGGGATGTTCTGAAGAAGTACGAGATCCTTCGCGGTGAGACCCCTCAGAAGCTGAAAGAGGTTCGCAAAAAGATTCACGGACTGTGCCTCCTGGGCGCAGCGTTTAGCGAGGAGGTCGAACTCGGATCCAAAAAAGCGTGGTTGTTCAACCTCTCCTCGCTGAAGGAACAATCAAGCTTTCAAAAAGTGAGCTTCGCTTTGTCCGTGAAACCGAAAACGACGAGCGAAATGCCACGCAAGGATCTGGTGTCTGCACCGCTAAGCGACATTAACACCGGACCTTCACCGTTGTTTGTTGCAACGTCTTCGGAACATTTGTACCAAATTCAGCCTTATCCTAGAAATGACGCCGAACCTAAACAAACGCCCGGCGTCTACAAGGCGAACACCACGCTCAAACGTTATCTCTCTGGGTCAGGTAGAGAGTCAGCTAAACCTGAGTATCTGCAAGTCAGGCGGGTGTTTGAGAACAAGATCCGCATGGCGCATCTACTCAACGTTCGTGATCCTGAAAAGACGGCCATCGGGCAAGGTGTGATGTGCAAAGTTATCGATCTCAAGAAATACTAAGCAGCGCCTTCCCCAAGCGTGACCGAACAGAGTGCAGGCGCGCGATGGCGAAGTCGCGCGGCGGAAGACACGCTTAGCGAGATACTCCCGCAAATTGAGAATGCTGGGATAACCCGGGTCTCGAATATCACGGGTCTGGACACTATCGGGCTGCCCGTCGTCCAAGCCATCCGACCTAACGCGCGTTCGATCAGTGTGTCACTCGGGAAGGGCGCAACCGTCGCGGCGGCTGCGGTCTCCGCCATCATGGAGGGGTATGAGCTCTATCAGGCCGAGCACATTCGAGCCCCTTTATATTCGGCAAGCGCGCTCGAGCTTACGAAAGTAGATCTCAAATTGTTCGACCCGCTGATGCGCCGATCACCCGACGAGCTTGCCCCGCAACCGTTACTATGGGTCGAAGCGACGGACCTTATTACCGGCGGGCCGGCAATGGTTCCTCACGACCTGGTCAGCATGGATTTTTCGCACCAATCACAGTTCGGCAACTCCCCCTTTCTCCGATCTTCAAACGGTCTAGCCTCTGGTAATACAGAAGACGAAGCGATCGTGCACGCGGTGTGCGAAATTATCGAACGCGACGCAATGACGTTATGGCATTTCAGCGACGACACCTACCGCTCCTCGATGGCCATCGATCAAACCGCGCTACCCGATCGACTCCAAGAGCTATTGGCGCCCATTCACGATGGTGGAATGCAGACCAACCTCCATGAACTCACCTCCGAGATCGCAGTTCCCGTGTTCGCCTGCGAGATCGGCGGCGGCGCGCACGAACCGCACCGAGCACTGGCTGGGTTTGGTTGCCATCCCGATCCCTTGTGGGCGGCAGAACGGGCGATCCTCGAAGCGGCGCAATCGCGGTTAACCATGATCGCGGGAAGCCGAGACGATTTGCTCAAATCGCAATACGGTGGGCGCATTCACCAAACGTCTTCAGTTGCGGGGACCCGCCCTTTCCCAGTTAGCCCGAGCGAGTTGCCTTCGGATACCAACCGAAGCCGGGAGTACCTCATCGACCGAGTGAAGCGGCTCGCCCTGGATTTAATTGGTGTGGAGATGACCGGGGTCTTTGGTTTGCCAGTGTGGCGGGTGATCATTCCACAACTCGAACCACCCTGCGAGTTAAGCGGTTACCGCCTTAGAGAAGACACGCTGCGACGACTTAGTGACAGCGAGCGCATCATTTCTTGATGAACGATAAAGCGTCCAAAACCCATATCTTTTTAGGGCCCACCGTTAGCGCCAAACAGGCTATGGCGATCCTCCCGGCGATATGTCATCCACCGATCGCGCAGGGCGACGTTATCCGCATGTGTCAGTGGCACAATGTTGAGCGCCTCGTGATCATTGATGGCTACTTTCTGGAAAAACCCTCCGTGACGCACAAGGAAATTCTCTGGGCGCTGAGTCATGGAATCGAAGTGCACGGCGCGTCCAGTATGGGCGCTTTACGGGCCGCGGAACTCGCGTCATTTGGCATGCGGGGTCGTGGCAAGATTTTCGAATACTACAGGGATACGCCGCTGGCAGGTGATGATGAAGTCGCCTTGCTCCACGCAGATGAGGATTTCCGCTACGCAGCGATAACCGCGCCTCTGATCAACCTGCGGTTTACGGCCGCCGCCCTTATTGAGTCTGGCCAGCTCAGGGGAGATCAAACATCACTGTGGCTGAACGCCCTCGCCGCCCTGCCGTTCCAAGCTCGAACAAATGATGCGATTCGAAAGTCCGCCGCAACTTATTGGGACACATCAGAATCGGAAGCCGAGCGTTTGATTCACGAGTATTTCGTTGATCAAAAAGCGATTGATGCGCGAACCGTATTGGCAACGCTTGCTTCAGATCCGTGCGACGGAAATCCCACGGCTAACCTCGCCTGCTCCAAACACGGCTTCGTGGAAACGAATGCATGGCGCAATCTTTTTTTGTCCGTGGCGGCTGAACCTGAAGATCTGAGTGACGAAGAGGAACAAGTACTCGCCACGATAAGAGACGATCCCCATCGCTATGTGGCATTGAAGGTCGAAGCCCAACTGCTGGCGGCAATCGGCCTGTCAGCACGCGTTGGAGATACTGCTGACGCGGATCAATGGCTTGAGACTTGGATCGAGCTCCACGATTTTGCAAATGCAGGCGAAGCCGAGCGGGCGCTCAAGCACGCTGGGCTCTCATCGATACGCCTTGAACGCCTGGTGCACGATGAAGCACAGTTTGAATTAGTCGATCGGCTCACACGGCAAACGTTGCGCCGAAAAATGGTCGATCAACTGCGCCTGTCAGGCACTTATGCAGAAATTGTCTCGTCGTTAAGCGTGACAAAGTGCCACGATACCCCAGCGCGGCAAAGTTACGACTTCGAGACTTTCCAACGCCTGTATCTTTGGCCACACGATCACGATCGCACCCTCGAATTATTGGATTTCGATGGCGGGGACGCGCTCCGTGACTACGTGATCACCCGTATCAACGCGGTCGGCCCACCCCCGAATCAAAAGCGTCAGTGAGCTAAATGAGTGCGTTATTGGCGGCCAACGGTATCACTTCATCCCAACCACCATATTGACCATCGCCTCGTCTGAGCGCTTCTTGCAATGAAGGATCAAGGCGCTGTTGAGAGTCATCCAGCACAAGATCGGAGAGGTCCTCGAACGTTAATTCACTCAATCGTGAATTTTGCACAAGCGCGCCAGCCAATGGGAATACAGCCAGCCAGTAAAACGCGTAACGGATTGGTGATTTTTCCCAGCATTGGATAGCGGCTTCACATTGCTCAACGGCGCGTGCCCAATCGGCTTCTCGATACGCGATCCAGCCCAAATTGGATCGAGCTACACCTTCATATTCAGGGAGAGAACTGTTCATCGTTTCGTTCAGCAGCACCTCGGTGAGGTCCGCGCACAGTGCTCGATGGTCTTGAAAGCGGAGCGCGAGCGACTGATACACTTTACACAGCACAAGTCCGCGCTGATCGCCGAGTCTTTCGAATGTTTGCCGAGCGGCATCAAGCTTGGCCATGGCTTCTTCATGATCAGGCAACCAGAGCAACATCATACCTAGTGTCAACTGGCGGCTTCCGATCGTGGCCAAATCGCCTAATTCTTGGGCACGATCCAAAGCCTCGCGAAACAGATCGATGCTTGTCGGTCCTGGCCTGAAACCACGGATCCGCGATTCAAATAAGGCTTTGAGATATTCCAGATCACCCTGCCTATCTTGCCACCCACAACGAACCGCAAGCGCCCCGGTCTCAACGAGCGCCGAGCGCATATCATCTACGCGAGAGTTCCAGTAGAAGCAACGGACCCGACATAAACGGAGTTCAACGCGCTCTTCATCCACGCCGATATCGGTAGGAGGTAGTCGATTAAGAAAATCCTCGGCGCGGTCGAACCACGTTAGTGCCTCATCCGTGCGACGTTGAAGTAGCTTGCCGCATAACCGTGCGCCGCGTGCGGCCGTCAGATCGTTGTCGGTTGTTTCAATTTGCCGCGAAAAATCAGCCGCAGCGGCATCGATATCACCCAGCAAGGTTTTAATCGATCCTAAGCGCTCGTACAGCAAGGCAACCGGGGTATTGATCCGTTCATTGGTCTTGTTCAGCTCGTTCAAAGTCCACTGGAGGTAGGTCGCAGCGTCCTCATGCGCGTAGACGCTCTCGGCTTCCGTAGCCGCAATCTCAAAAAACGCCGCTGCTTTAACGGGCTGCGCAGCCAACGACCAGTGAGAGCCGAGAGAGACGGAACGCGAGCGATCGGTGCCAATGATCGGCTCTAAAGCTGTCGCGCACCGCTCGTGATATGAGCGCACGTCTGTCAGTTGCCCGTAAATGAATTCCCGGTAACGGTCATGCGTACGCCCGATGGCGGCTGCAGCCGATTTCTGCGTCAAAATTCGCAAATCGCGAAATCGGGCGAGTATCTGTTCGACCTGCGCGGGACTGGTCTGAGACAGCTCCGCTAGAAGTTCAACCTCAGCATCGTTACCCAGCACCGCGCAGAAATTCAAAACGATTCGGCCGAGCTCGCCAACACCTTTCAGCCGATGTTCAAGCAGTTCAGCAATACCCCGGGGCAAAGGCGCGCTTTCAGCGTCATCCGCGCCTTGGTCGACAAAGGATAAGTACTCAGCGACGAAAAAAGGATTACCAAGTGAATCTTCATGCAAGCGCTCAAAGGCTTGGCTCGAGAGTTCATTGGTGGCCAACATTTTGGCCGCCAACGTGCGAATTTCGGGAAGCGCCAAAGGCGCAAGCGGCAGGCGTAGGCACCCATGTTCCTCGACCCGGCCACTCACTTGGGGATCGATTTCATCAGACCGCCACGTTACGAGAAAACGCAGTGGCCAACCGGCTGCAGATTTTGATTCACTGCCTAAAATAAAGTCCAGTGTCACCGTATCGACCCATTGAAGATCATCGACCACGACGAGGACCTTGTTGGCACCACTGGCAAGAATTGCACCTTCACTCAAGGCCTCGATGATCAACTCGCGCTGGCGCTCTACCGGATAGCCATCGAGTGGCCGAGGCGAGTGACCCCTGACCGCCGCGAGGTTAGGATAAAGTGAAGCTAGGATATCGATCGTCTGAGCGACATCAGTCTCTTCGGCGGCGACCAATCTACCGGACGACAGCGCCAATACGATTTCTTCGAGTAATGGAACCAGGGGCGCCATCGGACCAGAAGCGCCACCATGGCCGCTTGGGCGGCACTGCAACGCGTGGACTTCATAACCCATCTCAGATGCGGCAACGATCGCTTCTTGAGCGAGCCGCGTTTTGCCCATACCACTCTCGCCTTCAATACAGATCGTACTCTCGTCCGCAATGGTGGTTAGTGATTCCGTGATCTGGGCGAGTTCACCATGGCGACCAATCAAGGGCGCGCGAAAATGATAAGCGGGCAAGCTCGCTGGGCCTGCGCTCCGATCGTCGCCACCGGCTTGCGACTCGCTGGTAGCACTCGGAACATTTCTTCGCAGTACTTCGACAATCTCAATCGTGCGGCGAGCTCTTTGCCCCGGTGCTTTGACGAGCAGAGAGTCGATGAGCTGTATCAACTCTGTCGCGAGTTCAGGACATTGTTCGGCAACTAACGGCGGTGGTTCGTTTAGTATCGTGTCTTTCAGCGAACGGTTTTCAGCGATGAACGCGGGTCGACCAATGACGCAATGGAACAAAATCGCTCCGAGTGAATAAAGATCGGCGCGGAAATCGACGATCTGCCCTGGTAGCAACTGTTCCGGTGCCACGTAGGCGAGCGTGCCCGCGCGGTCAAAGCGCGCACCGATCGATTCCTTATGAGTTGCCCCGGCCGCTTGCGTTGCTATACCAAAATCAATCAGTACTGGGCCGTGCTCAGAAATCAGCACGTTATCGGGTTTTAGATCGCGATGTACAACCCCCCGCGAATGGATCACATCTAGTGTGGTTGCGAGCTGCGCAATCAGCGTGAGAAGCGTCCCATGACCCGAACTTTTTTGCGCTGCGCGGGAGTAAAGCTGTGCGCCATCACTGTCGCTCTGATCGGTGGCTGGCCCAACCCGGTCACCGGCTACTTGTTCCAGAGGCGCGGTAAGTTCACGTGTCGCCGCAGCCGGCGCGCCTCTTGGCAACAGGTCCTGAAGTGAAGGCCCCTCAATATGCTCGAGCAGCAGCCACGGTTGGCCACTAAATACGCCCCGATCGATGAGGTGAACCACCCCCTCGGTTTGCGCAAGTTGGAGGACGTCGGTCTCGTGAGCCAGGGCCTTCGCGCTCTTTAAATCATTCGCCAACGGAATTTTGAGCACGAACCGCTGCCCTTCGCGCCTAGCAAGGTAGACGGAAGACATTCTGCTGCGGTTGATCAGTTGACCAACGCTGCATCCAGTTTCATGCTCGACACGCTTTATAAGGATGTTCGGATCTGACATCTATGCGATGCTCGTAATAACAAACTTCGAATTGAACCCACTGATCCACCCGCTGGGTGCAACGCTTTAGCTACGAACGCGCGTCGGCCACCGCATAAAGCTCGCGGCGCTCGGGCACACCTTTAAGGTTAAACGCGCCGCGAGGGTCAAAATGAAGGCGCGATCCGGCGACCAAATCCTTGACCGTGTTGGAAACCAGGATCTCGCCGGGTTCCGCCGCAGATGCTATCCGCGCACCGGTATGCACCGCGATCCCGGCAAGTCCGGAATCAAGCACTTCGCATTCACCAACATGAACGCCGGAGCGCACATCGAGCCCTTGCCGTTTGGCGCCGCCGCGAATGGCAAGCGCACAGCGGATCGCCCGTGCCGGCCCGTCAAAGCGCGCGAACAGGCCATCGCCAGCGCGATCAATTTCAATCCCTTCATGTGCTTCTAAAACGGCGCCGCTCATGTCGCGGAAACCACTGAGCACGTCGCGCCATTGGGCGTCGCCCAGCGCGGCAGCGGTCTCGGTGGAACTCACGATATCGACAAAACACACGGTCGCGAGGACGCGATCATTAACCGGCACATGCGGTTTGCCGGTGACGAACTCTTGGATCTCATCAAGGACCAGATCCGTATTGCCCACCCATGCGAAATGATCAACACCGGCGAGTTCGACAAAGCGAGCGCCGGTAATATGCTCAGCCAGATACCGGCCACCTTCAACGCTGATAACCGGGTCATCGCGGCGGTGAATAACCAACGTCGGCGCGGATATCATCGGCAGGATTTCGCGCACGTCGGTTTCGCCAAGGATTTCAATCAATGACCGCATGCCACCGGGGCTTACCGCGTAACGCTCGAAGCGCGCCCATTGTTCAAACATCTCGTCGTTATCAGTAACGCTCGGCGCGAAAATTGCCGCCGTCAAACCGCTTCCCCAATCACTATCGATCGCGCGCAGTAAGAGCTGCAACTCAACCGGTTTCGCGCCAAACGGAAAATCCTCGCCCGCAAGCACCCTGGGCGTGGTGCCATACAACACAAGCCCGGCGGTGCGCTCGGGATAGGTGGCGGCGAACAATGAACACATCGGACCACCTTCGGACAAGCCAAACAAAAACGCCTGTTCGCTGGCGGTGGCATCGAGCACCGCGCGGACGTCTTCAATGCGCTGCTCAAGAGTTGGCATTCCTTCCATGTGATCGGAAAAACCAGTACCGCGGCGATCCATGACAATCAAACGGGCGAACGATGACAGGCGCTTTAGAAATGCCGCATAGCTTGGCACTTCCCAGCCGTACTCCACGTGCGAAACCCAGCCTGGAACAAACAGCAAATCAATATCCCCATCGCCGATAACCTGATAGGCGATACTGCAACCCCCGCTTTTGGCGTAGCGGGTTTTTGTTTGTCCGTCGCCACTTTTCTTGCGGCGAACCGCGGAGAGAATAAGCTTACCGCGCTGATTCAGCTCATCGTTGTCGACCATTAAATAATCTCCCCGGCGCGCCGCGCACGATCGACCCGGCTTGCTTCGGTGGCTTCAACGCCGCGAGCGGCAAATAACATAAAGATAATCGCGAACAGGTAGCCGATACCGCCACACAGTCCGGCAATCCTGAGCGCCTCGCCCGATTCCATCCCCCCAGTGCTTAAGGTCGTGCTGATCTGACCGATCGTAAAGGGTCCGAGCGCAAGTCCGATCATGGTGACCACCAAAATATAGGTCGCCGAGGCGGTCGCGCGTAATCGCGGTACCACCAATTCGTTAGTGAAAGCGATCGCCGGACCAATCCAAAGCGATGAAAAGAGCGTGAAGAAGAAATTTGCGACATACGCAGTTTGCAAATCAGGCGTAGTGAACACGATGAATCCAAAAGGTGCCGACAACACAGCCGTGATGATGCCGCAGTGCGTGCGCCCCAGGGGCGTGCGCGCTTTTAGCCAATCGGAAAATATCCCGCCCAAAGTCACACCCAACCAGCCTGCTGTCATGGCGGTGATGCCAATGATTGTGCCGACAGAACTCGCGCTCTCACCATGCACCCGAATAAAGTACGGCGGCCCCCAATACGCGCCGCCATAGCCAACGAAGGCACACCAGGCGAAACCAACCATACCGAAGATCAGCGTCGGACATTGATAGATGGTTTTAAAGGCAACTTGATCCCTGATCCCCAATCCTTGGACCCATGAAAAAAATGCATAGCAGCCCACCCCCAGAGCAATCCATTGCACCGGAGATCCGATCGCTACTGCTAAACCCCAAGCCACTAAAGCGATCGTCGAGGCAAGGAGCAAATTGTTGAGCGCCGCGCGAGGACCGCCGTTGGTGTAGAGCGAAAACAGCGTGAACGGAGGCAGCACGGCCATCAATTCGCGAGCAAACTCTCGAAATGGCGCAGCATGGGGTTTGGGTGGCGCCAATCCCTCGCTTTGGCCGCGGGATGGCTCCTTTAAGGTCGCGACCCAAAGTGCCATAAGCAAGCCGGGCGTGCCTACGGCGATGAAAGCAACCTGCCAGCCAACCAGGCCCCATGGCGGATCGGTACCCAGCGGGTACAACGCGTTCCATCGATCGACGATCTGGCCGCCGATCAGCATGCCGATGCCAACGCCTAGATAGATGCCGCTGGAGTAAATCGCCACTGCAGTGGCGCGCATACGCGTTGGAAAATAGTCTCCCAACATCGAGTAGGCTGCGGGGCTTGCGCTCGACTCGCCAATACCGACCCCGATCCGGTACGCCGCAAGCGAAACGAAACCTTTCGCGGTGCCCGATAAAACGGTCATCAAACTCCAAAAAAACAGGCCCAACGCAATCATGCTCTTGCGGGTCCAAATGTCGGCAAGGCGGCCTAGAGGGATCCCGAACACGGCGTAGAACACGGCAAACGCGGTGCCATATAAGAACCCCATCTGGGCGTCGGTCACCCCCAGATCGGCTTTGATGTCTTCGTTGAGAATGGAGAGGATCTGGCGGTCAATGAAATTAAATACATAGACCAACATCAAGACCGACAGCACATACCAAGAGTAGCGCCCCCCTACCTGATTGTGCTGCGGGCGTGATGGTTGTGCATTCGACTCAGTGTTCGCCATGCGTCCCCCCACGCACTGCCTGTCTCAGGTTAACGATGCGGCCGCAGTTGGGCAAGCGATTGGCCCGCGTGTTTGCGCCCAGACGCAAGCGTTGTCATATTGGCCGGCACCGCAACGGGGCAAAATGAGAAGAAGACATGATCAACGCAACAAAAGACAAACCATTAGCGACGACCATTACAGGCTCACTGCCGCGCCCCCATTGGTTCACGCATAACCTTCAGGGGCGGCCCATCTCAACAGCCTATCTTGGCGACTTTCAGTTCCATGAGCAGTATCACGACGCTGTTTCATGCTGTCTGGCCGATCAACATAGCGCCGGGCTCGATGTCGTGACCGACGGCGATATGCGTTTCGATATGGATATCGGCGGGCGGGCCTGGTTTGGTTACGTTTACGATCGGATGACCGGCATCGAGGACCCCGCGCTTCGATCGCTGCCATTCGGCGGCTCACCGAGGGAAGAACAACCGGGGGATATCTTTCATGAGATCATGGTGACTCGTTTGCCACCCCGGGTAACTGGTCCAGTTGGCGTTGGTACGTTGGAATACGACTTCGCCTGGAAGATCGCGCAAGGGCTGTCCGAACGGCCCGTTAAATTCGGCGCCTGCTCGGCGCAGCTCGTCGACATGCTGGTGGTTAATGAGTACTACAAAGATCGTGCCGAGACGATCATGGCCTTATCCAAGGCCAAAAACGAATCCTACACGGCCCTCGCCGAGGCCGGCTGTCCGATTGTGCAAATCGAGGAGCCCTGCTTTCACTTTGTCGAAGATGTCGAATGGGAAGTCTCTCCAGAGCTCTACATCGAAGCATTCAATATCGAAGTCGCGGGACTTCGGGAGAAAACAGAAGTTTGGTGCCACACTTGTTGGGGCAACCCCTTCGCCCAAAACCTGGGATACGGAGCCCGTTATAAACCGGTGCTTCCCTATCTCGACCAACTTGATGTCGACGTCATTACCTTCGAGATGAAATATGCGGACTTTCTCGAACTCCACGAAGTCGCCGCCGCGGTTGGCAAAGAGAAGAAGATTGCACTTGGGGTGATCTCGCATCGTACGCTCCAGATCGAAACACCTGAGGAAGTCGCCAACGACGTTCGCCGCGCATTGCAAGTCATTGAACCGGAAAGATTGATTTTGAGCAGCGACTGCGGATTCGGGCGCCAAGGGATCAGTCGCAAGCATGCCTTCTACAAAATGGTCGCCATGGTCCGCGGCGTCAACATCGTGCGCAAGGAACTCGGACTGAGTGAAACACCGGTACTCGCGGAGCAGGGCAATCTGGCATTCCTGTAAGCAATGGCGGCAATTACTTTCTATACGGCACCAACGGCCAACGGCTGGAAGGTCGCGATAGCGCTCGAAGAGCTGGGACTGGACTACGCTGTCGAGTACCTCCACTTCGATCAGAATCAACAAAAGACTCCGGAGTTTTTAAAACTCAATCCGAATGGTCGGATCCCGGTGATCGTAGATCACGAGAATGCAGATAAGGCGCTGGCGGAATCCGGTGCTATTTTGCTTTACCTCGCAGAGCGGGAGGGCAAGCTGATGCCCGTGGCGCGCGATGCCTATTTCGAAGCCGTACAGTGGCTGATGTTTCAAATGAGCGCGGTCGGGCCAATGATGGGACAGGCGATGTTCTTTCAACGGATCGCCGCGCCAAAAGGGATCGTCGATGACTACGCCATCGAGCGCTACGTGACCGAGTCGCGCCGCCTATTGGAAATACTCAATGAGCGTCTGGCGGGCCAGCAGTACCTGTGCGGCGAGTATTCGATGGTCGACATCGCGACCTTTCCGTGGGCTCGGGCGTATCGGTGGGCCAACATCGAGGTCGCGGACCTCACTGCCTTGAACGCCTGGTTCGAACGCGTCGAACATCGTGATGCTGTGCAACGAGGTTTGTGCGTACCGGCGGGCAAACCGCGGGTGTACTACAGTGACGATGATTTAGAGGAAGCGACGCAGCGCAATGCCCAGCTCTACGATGCTTAATTGGGGGTGATGTCCTCCAGCCGCGCAAGCGCCTCGCGCTGCGCGGTGGCCAAATCATGAGTGCGTTTTTCGAGCATTAGCTCCAGAAAATCGCGATGGCGTTTCAGCTCCAGGTGGATATTCACCCGCGCACGCACGATCGCTGGATTAACCGGTTTGTACATGTAATCGACCGCGCCAATAGACAGCCCGCGCTCCTCGTTGCTTTCGTCGCTTAATTCAGTAATGAAGATAACGGGAATGCCAGCGGTATTCTCTTGCGCCTTGAGGCGTTCGCATACCTCGAACCCATCCATGCCTGCCATCAGGACATCGAGCAGGATCAAGTCGGGCCGATCATCGCGGGCCGCTAATTCGAGGGCGGTGAAACCATCCGTCGCCGCGACAACCGTATGGTGACCCATTAATGCTTCGCCAAGGATCCGGATGTTGGCGGGCTGGTCGTCGACAATCAAGATTGTCGATTGCGGTTCTGACATTGCTCGGGCTGCGTCCTTATGGCAGGTCAGTATAATGAGGGGCTAGAGAAGCGGGCAAGCGAACGCGCGCTTAGGGAGGGACCGCATGGCGGGTGACAGGAAGATAAGCGCCGGCACGGCGAACGACATCCCAGATTTTTCTGCCTACCAATTTCTCGTGGTGGACGATGACCCCATCATCCGCCGCATCGCACTGGAACTCCTCGGAAATACCGGCGCCCAGGTGCACGTCGCTAACGACGGCCGCCATGCATTGACCATGCTCCGCGAAGACCTAACAGTGGATGTGGTTTTAATGGACATCGAGATGCCGCATATGAACGGTTACGCGGCCAGTAAAGCAATCCTCACGGAACTCGGCTCGCAAGCGCCGGTGATCATTGCACTCACCGCACACACGGGGCAGGTGCACATCCAGCAGTGTTTCGACAGCGGAATGCGGGGCTACACGCTGAAACCCTTTGACCCCGCCTGGCTTTTCTCGGTGCTTGGTCAGGCGCTTGAAATCCCGATGATGTTCAGCGCGTCGGCGCAGACGGTAAAGGCAGACGCCAACCAACCGTTGCTACCGCATCAGGTGAATGGGATCTCGATAGCCGACGGTCTGATGCGCGTTGGTCATAACCAACAACTCTATCTAAGTCTGCTGCGCCAATTCATCGACGGTCACGGACAGGACGTCGGCAGAATACGCAACGCCTTCATGTCGGGCGATTTCCCTCTGGCAAGGCTTCTGCTACATGGCGTGAGGGGCGTGGCTAGCAGCATCGGCGCCCACGAAGTCGGGCAACAAGCCATCGAGCTAGACCGCGTGCTGAAAACGCGCGACGTGGACGAATCACTGCACGCGCTTGATGCGTTCTCCGAAGCGTTAGCGGAGATGATTGGCTCCGCGGTACAC
>JBCCEV010000064.1:0-22191 GCA_039030125.1 Pseudomonadota bacterium
GTTCAGAATTGCTGAAACCGAAAAGTATGCGCATGTGACCTTCTTCTTCAACGGCGGCATCGAGCAAAACTTTGAAGGAGAAGAACGTCACTTGGAACCTTCTCCCGATGTCGCGACCTATGATCTCAAACCAGAGATGAGTGCCGCCGCAGTGACCGACCGCTTGGTCAGTGCGATAGAAACGCAAGACTACGACGCGATGATCTGTAACTTCGCGAATGCGGATATGGTCGGCCACACCGGCAATTTCGACGCCACCGTTAAATGCATCGAAACGCTGGACACGTGCCTGGGGCGGGTGATCTCGGCCGCGCAAAACAATGGAGTTGAGGTCTTGATCACCGCCGACCACGGAAATGCGGAGAATATGCGCCAACACGACGGCGGTCCGCACACCGCGCACACCAATAACCAAGTTCCCCTGATCTACATCGGGCGTCCTGCCCAATTGAAAGATGGCGGCACCCTTGCCGATATTGCACCAACCCTTCTGGATTTGATGGCAATCGAAATCCCCGCGGAGATGACTGGTCGGCGACTCGTCGAATTCAGCCAATCGGCGCAAGATGCTGCCTAGCCAGGGCGGCACTTACGATTTCAATAACCTTATCCTAGGCCTCCTGCTATGCGCCACGAGTAGCTGGATCTCGGCGGCCACTGAACAATCAGACACCGCAACGGAACTCGCACTCGTGCGCGAAGAAATTGCCCGTGTAAGCGAGTTACTCTCCAGTGATAAGGCCCGTTTCTCCGAGGTAAGGGAGCAAGCGCAAGCCACCAAGCGCAGGCTTGAAGCGACCGGCGACGATCTTGCATTGCTCGGCAAGAAGATCGGCGAAAAAGAAAAGCGGCTGGCCGATCTTCGCGCCGAGCGCCAAACCGTGATTGCCTCGCTCGATGATTCCCGCGCGCGATTCTCTTCATTTTCGCGCTCCCGTTTTGTCTTAGATAGACAAACGCGGCTTAAGCTCGTTTTCAGCGGCGAAAATCCAGGAGAAACGTCGAGGACGCTCAGATACTTCGAGTATTTGCTGGCCGCTAATCAGACCGAAGCGGCGACCTTGGTGGATGAAATCAGTGATCTAAAGCGCACCGAATCAGCACTGGCCAGCGAAAGAGCGAAGCTCGAACTACTTCGAGAGCGCGCTGATCAACAACTAGCGACTCTCACCCAAGCTGCCGCTGATCATGATGATTTAATGACAAGGATTGCCGCAAGCGAGAACGAGCATCGGCAACTGCTGGAAGCACTGCGAGCGAATGAGAACGAACTAACAACGCTACTCGAAAATCTTGGCAAAGCGCCCCATCAGGCTCTAACGCAGCGCCCATTCAGTGAACTCAAAGGCAGCCTAAGCTGGCCGCTTGAGGGGAAAATCATCTCGCGTCCCGGCGAGCGGATGCGAAGCGGCGGCGCGCAGTGGGACGGAATGCTAATTCAAGCGACCCCAGGAGCAGCAGTTCGTTCGGTTGCCCAGGGGATCGTTGTCTACGCCGATCAGTTTCCAAACCTTGGATTGTTGGTGATCATCGATCATGACGATAAATATATGACGCTTTACGGATTTAACGACGGTGTCGACAAGCAGGCCGGCGATGTGGTCTCCGCGGGTGAGATTGTTTCCAAGGTGGGCCGTAACAGTAGCCTCAAGAGTGCGGCTTTGTATTTCGAAATTCGTCACGACGGCAGCCCGCTTGATGTCTTGAATTGGCTAACACCGACACAATAGTCAAGGGCATGCAGGCGCTGCTACCATGCCCGCTGGCCCTGAAACTTCGACTATAGAAACCCAATGCCAACCCTAATCATTGCCATCGTTTTATTGTTCTCGGGCGCCGTCATCGCTGATGAAGTCGAGGAGCCGAGTGAAGAAAATCCAAAAGCTGATGAATTGCCGTTGGACGAAATACGCGCGTTCGTCGAGATTTATCACAAAATAAAAAGAGACTATGTCGAAAAAGTCGATGACGACACCCTCCTAAAAGGCGCCATGCGCGGCATGCTCGCCGAGCTCGATCCCCACTCGGCCTATCTCGATGAAGACGACTATGAGGCGATCCAAGAGGGCACAACCGGCGAGTTCGGCGGGCTCGGTATAGAGGTGGGAATGTCAGATGGTTTCGTGAAAGTAATTGCTCCAATTGACGATACCCCCGCGCAGCGGGCCGGGATCCTGGCTGGCGACACCATCATCAAACTCGATGAGACACCGGTTAAAGGTATGTCGCTCGTTGAGGCGGTAAAAACCATGCGCGGAAAACCTGGTACCGAGATCATTTTGACGATACTGCGCGAGCGCGAAGAAAAACCACTGGAAGTAAAAATCATCCGTGACACGGTCAAGGTTCGCAGCATTCGCACGCGGGTCCTAGAACCCGGATATGGTTATGTGCGCATTTCGCAGTTTCAATCACGTACAGGCGAAGAGCTGCGTGAGGCAATAGCAAAACTCAAAGCTGACGAGGGCACGACCAACGGTGTCGTTTTGGATCTTAGGAACAACCCTGGCGGGGTTCTTGGTGGTGCGGTCTCGGTCGCGGACGCTTTTTTGGGCGACGGACGGATCGTCTACACCGACGGTCGTATGGACGACTCTACCCTAGATTTCGATGCCAGCACGCCTGATTTGCTAGAAGGCGCGCCAGTCGTGGTGTTGGTTAATGAAGGCTCAGCATCGGCATCGGAAATTGTCGCCGGCGCTCTGCAAGATCGGCAACGCGCAGTGATTATGGGGCGCAAGACTTTCGGCAAGGGGTCGGTGCAGACAATTTTTCCAATGAACAACAGCGCTGCACTAAAACTTACCACCGCCCGTTATTTCACGCCCGCTGGCCGTTCAATTCAGGCCGAGGGGATTGTCCCCGATATTGTCATCGACAAAGTGAAATTGGAATCGATAAAAAGCGCCGCCAACTTGAGCGTGACCGAATCTAATCTCGCGGGCCACCTCGCCAATCAGGACGAGAAAGGCGGCGAAGCAGACCAACAGGAAGCCGATAATAAGGGCGGCGATAAACCGCTTGCCGAGCGCGATTACGAGCTTTACGAGGCGTTAAATCTTCTCAAAGGCATGGCTATTCTATCGGCAAAACCGGCTGGCTAGCTTGAGATTCATCATTGGCTTAGCCCTAAGCTGTACGCTCCTTCTGGCATTCGCTAATGCGGCTCATGCGGTTAATCGCGATCAACGCTTCGCACTGCCGGCCATCGCGATCATCATTGACGACCTCGGCTACCGACGCGACCTTGATCGGCAAGCCAGTGAGCTCCCGGGCGACGTGAGCTTCGCGATCATGCCGTTCGCGCCACACATCAAACCACTGGTCAGCGAACTGGCCTCAAGAGGTAAGGAAACCATTCTTCACTTACCAATGGAGGCCGCGGACAACAACCATTTGCTGGGGCCAGGCGCGCTTACAACATCAATGGACCGGGCCACGCTTAGCGAGGCATTCGCTCTCGCGCTCAGTACTGTGCCTCGTGTCGTTGGGGTGAACAACCATATGGGAAGCAAGTTCACACAAGACACTATGCGGATGGGTTGGTTAATGAGTGAGCTCGCCAGCAAATCAGGGTTGTTTTACGTCGATAGCCGCACCACGCGAAATTCGGTTGCGCACGAGGCTGCGCGCCGGGCCGGTGTCGATTTCTTGGAACGCGACGTATTCTTGGATCATATCCAAGACGAAATGAGCATTGAGACTAAGTTCGACGAACTCATCGAATCGGCAAAGCGCAAAGGGTATTCGTTGGGGATTGCTCACCCGCGGCCCGCAACGCTGCGAGTTCTCGAACGCCGCCTGAGAGCCTTGGGAAACGAGGGCGTCAGGTTGGAAAGCGTCTCTAAGTTGATCAGGATGCAATCTGGCCAGTATCGAGTGACACCGGTGTCTCATTCGTCGCTTGGAAACCAAGCAAGCAACATTGCTAGCAAACCGACAAACCCGAACAGCCAAACTCCAATTGGCAAAGATCCCAACATGTAAGTCGCTTGTGATTGGATCCCCAACAACACGACCGCGCCGATGAGAAAACCGACCCCAACGACAGCAAGTACCAAACGGCGTTGCAAGCGTCGAAGCTCGGTGCGGATTTCCCTTAGCGCTGGATCGTTAGTGGCGACCTCGGCGCGTCCCGATTTAATTTGATCAAGGACGTCGAAAGCCAAGCCTGGTAGTTCGGGCAAACGCTCGGCCCAGGTGGGTGCGGCGCGGGTTAAGGAGCGCGCAATACGGCCAACACCTAAACGGTCCCGCATAAATCGCTCCAATGCTGGTCGCGCTGCCGCCCACAAATCGAGATCGGGGTATAGCTGGCGACCGATACCCTCAAGATTAACCAATGTTTTTTGTAGTAATAATAACTGCGGCAGGATCTCCATATTGAATCGCTGCGCGGTCTGGAAAAGCCGCAAAAGCAACTGTCCAACTGAAATCTCTTTTACCGGTCGGTCAAAGATGGGCTCACATACAGCGCGGATCGCAAATTCGAACTCATCGACTCGTGTCTCACGCGGTACCCAACCAGATTCGACATGCAACTCAGCTACGCGCCGGTAGTCTCGTTCGAGAAAAGCGGAGAAATTCTCAGCGAGATAACGCTGATCGAATTCGCTGAGCGAACCCATAATGCCAAAGTCCACCGGCACGTAACACACGGTACCGGTATCCGGGTCTTTTCTTACGAAAAGATTACCGGGATGCAAATCGGCGTGGAAAAAATGATCGCGAAAAATCTGCATGAAAAAGATTTCCACCCCTGTTTCCGCCAATTCCTTGAGATCGATTTCTGCGTCTCTCAGCGCGTCGCGATCATCAATCGTTATTCCAAAGACGCGCTCCATCACTAAAAGATTTCGTCGGGTAAGATCCCAGTGGATTTCTGGGACCTGCATCTGCACCGAATCCTTAAAGTTGCGACGCAACTGAGAAGCGTTGGCAGCCTCACGAAACATATCGAGTTCGTCGAGGAGCGTTTTTTCGAACTCCGCAACGACGCGGGTTGGTTTTAGCCGCTTCCCGTGCGGCCAGTAGCGCTCCGCGACTTCAGCGATGATGTACATCAAGGCAATATCATTATCTATGGTGCGCCGGATATTAGGCCGCACAACTTTAACGATGACTTGACGATCATCGGATAACTTTGCGGCGTGTACCTGCGCAATCGAGGCCGAGGCCAATGGCTGCTCGTCGAACTCAGAAAAGACCTCATTGACCTTTTCGCCGTATGCTTTCTCGATAATGCTCTTGGCGAGTGCGCCCGAAAATGGCGGCACATTGTCCTGTAGGTTCGCGAGTTCGTTGGCAATGTCATCCGGCAGAAAGTCGCGGCGGGTAGAAAGAATTTGTCCAAACTTGACGAATAACGGTCCAAGTTCTTCCAATACATTTCGGATCCGCTCGCCGCGGGGGCGATAATCGCGGCGGCGCCAATTCCACGGTAAAAGGTACAGTACAAAACTGACTGGCCGCATGAGCGGCGTCGACAAGATCAGTTCGTCGAACCCGTGGCGGATCAGGATCCTCTGGATTGTAAAAATACGAAAGAACTGAGCGGGGCCAATCATGAGGAGCGGCGCTCCGCGGCAATAGCGGCATCAAGCCGATCGACGGCCGCCGCCAACTCTCGCGTACGAACCGCCAGTTGGTCAATCTCCCAACGCTTCGGTAGCAATTGCTTTTCACGCTGAAGATAGTTCACCAAATCGATTTCAAAACGCCTGGCACTATCAGTGCCCCACGCACTTAGCGCTCGCACAAAACGGCCGAGCTGGTGGGTCGCTACGTCACCGATCACCGGCGCGACCAACGCCTCTAGATCAATAGATACACGCGAAATCAGCTCCTGTACGGCGGTCGCGGTCGCGAGATCACCGCTTAAATCCAGCCGCCCGGCTTCGAGCGCTTCGCCGCGCCGCTCCGCGGCCATCGCAGCGACAAAATCGGCGACCGTGCCGCGGATGGTGACATCGGGCTCAAAATCCGAAGTGAGACTAATTTTCGGACTCGGGTTTTGTGGTTCGACGAACACCGAAAGCTCGAAATCTTCGAGGTAAATTTTTAGGCGTCGTCCGAACAAGCCGCGATAGGCCTCGGCAAATCCACTGTCTGCATCAATGAGCGCGGCGAAAATCCGATCGGAGATCTGTTGAAAGGGGCGCGCAAATCCTTCGTTCACAAGCGGAATCCACTGTGGATCGCAACGATGCCAGCCCCGAGATTGCGGAATTTAATGTGACTGAATCCGGCGCGTTTCATAAGGAAGCTTAATGCTTGTTGATCTGGATGCATGCGAATCGATTCGGCCAAGTAGCGATAGGATTGTGCGTCTTTAGCCACCACTTTTCCCAACATCGGCAGTGCTTGCAGCGAGTAAAAGTCATAGAGGCGTTCAAGTGACTTTGCCTGAAGCTTGGAAAACTCCAGTATCACCAACTTACCACCAGGCTTTAGCACTCGCAGCGCCTCGCGTAAGGCATTGGACTTTTCGGTAACGTTGCGCAGGCCGAAAGCGATAACGGCGCGATCAAAAAAACAGTCGGCGAACGCCAAGGCTTGAGCGTCGCTCTGCACGCAACGTGTTTGCGCAATACCGCGATTGATTAGCCGATCCCGCGCAATAGCAAGCATCGATAGATTAATATCGCTGGAAACAATTTCTCCGCGCCCCCTTAGGCGGCGCTGAATACCGACGGATAGATCACCGGTCCCAGCGGCGAGATCGAGAACCTTCATATTCGGGCGAAGACCGAGCTCGTTCAGCGCGTGGGCTTTCCAGATCCGATGCAAACCTAAAGACATCAAATCGTTCATGAGGTCATAGCGACCCGCAACGGAGTCGAAAACCTCTTTTACTTTTTGGGTTTTTTCATCGGCATCAACTTCCTGGAACCCGAAAAAGTGTGAATCGCTCATGCTCGCCTTCCGCAACAGCTAAGAGCGCGGTTCGTGACTACGCGTGGCACCGGCCTCTTTAAGCGCATCTAAGTACTCACGCCAATAGCGCTCCTGGTTTGAGCCCAAATCGTAGAGATAATCCCAGGTATAAATTCCAGAATCGTGGCCATCATCAAAAACCAGCTTGACCGCATAATTACCAACAGCTTCGACCGCGCTGATCGCAACCTGTTCCTTACCCGTCTGGAGCACCGCCTGTTCTGGTGAATGCCCTCGCACTTCCGCCGACGGCGAGAATACCCGCAGAAATTCGCAACTTAATTCAAACTCCTGACCATCGTCGAAATTAACCTCTAACTTTCGAGACGCTTGGTGTAAACGAATGTCGGTTGGTGTGCTCATATCATAAGATATAGCGAGTGAGATCTTCGTCTTTGGCTAACTCGCCAATATTTTGCTCCACATACGTGCTGTCGATGACGAATTTCTGTCCCGTGACGTCTGGCGCGGTAAAAGACAGCGCCTCCAACAATTTCTCCATCACCGTATAGAGGCGCCGCGCTCCGATATTCTCATTAGTTTCATTGACTCGAAACGCGATCTCAGCGATCCGCTGGAGGCCATCTTCGGCAAACTCCAACGCGATTCCTTCGGTATTCATCAACGCGGCATACTGGCGCGACAACGAGGCATCGGGTTCAACGAGAATACGTACAAAATGATCGACTGATAATGGTGACAGCTCGACGCGGTTTGGCAGGCGGCCCTGCAGCTCGGGAATTAAATCGGAGGGTTTGGCTACGTGAAACGCGCCGGACGCAATAAATAGGATGTGGTCTGTTTTCACCATTCCATATTTCGTACTTACAGTGCAGCCCTCAACCAACGGCAGCAGGTCGCGCTGGACACCTTCGCGAGATACGTCGGGCCCAGCAGAATCCGAACGCTTGGCGACCTTGTCAATCTCGTCTAGGAAGACGATCCCGTTTTGCTCGACACTATCGATTGCCTGAGCGCGCAAATCTTCGTCGTTAATGAGTTTAGCGGCCTCTTCCTCGACCAATAATTTGCGGGCATTTCCAATTTTGAGACGACGTGACTTGGTTTGATTGCCTGATAGGTTCTGGAACATATTCTGTAGTTGCCCCGTCATTTCCTCCATTCCAGGGGGCGCCATAATCTCCACGCCAACGTTGACCGTAGCAACATCGACATCAACATCTTTGTGATCGAGTTCGCCGGCTCGAAGCTTTGCCCGGAACCGCTCCCGCGTTGAGTTCTGTGCGCCATCCTCAACATCGCCCATTCCCGGCAGGAGGGCATCTAAAAGGCGCTCCTCGGCGGCGGCTTCAGCTTCGCCGCTAACTGAACCCATCGCGCCTTCGCGCATTTGCGCCATCGCAACATCTGCAAGATCGCGAATGATTGATTCGACATCACGTCCCACGTACCCAACCTCGGTGAATTTGGTCGCTTCAATCTTTATAAATGGAGCTTCCGCCAATTTCGCAAGGCGACGCGCGATCTCAGTCTTACCAACGCCAGTGGGGCCGATCATGAGGATATTCTTCGGGGTTATTTCCTGCCGCAGCGGTGCTTCGACCTGGGCTCGGCGCCAACGATTTCTGAGCGCAATCGCAACCGCTCTTTTGGCTTCCTGCTGACCAACGATATGCTTGTTCAGCTCATCGACTATTTGTTGTGGGGTAAGCGTGCTCATGGTTCATTGGCACCGATTGACTCGACGACAATCTGGGCATTGGTATAGACGCAGATCTCCGCTGCAATAGTCAACGCGCGCTCGGCAATTTCTGCGGCACCGAGTTCGGTGGTCTGCAGCATGGCGCGGGCCGCCGCTTGCGCATAAGAGCCGCCGGAGCCTATCGCGACGATGTCGAACTCCGGTTCAATCACATCGCCGGTACCGGAAATAATCAGCGAATTCTCTCGATCGGCAACCGCCAACAGCGCTTCCAAGCGCCGCAGATTCCGATCGCTGCGCCAATCCTTGGCCATCTCGACTGCTGATCGCAACAAATTACCCTGATGTTCTTCAAGTTTGGCGTCAAAACGTTCGTAAAGCGTGAACGCGTCCGCCGTGCCGCCAGCGAAGCCCGCCAAGACCTGATCGCGAAACAGACGCCTTACTTTTCGTGCGTTGCCTTTCAGTACGGTGTCGCCCATTGACACTTGGCCATCACCGGCCATTACGACGTCATCGCCGCGCCTAACACAAACAATTGTGGTGCCGTGAAACACTAGAGAAACCAGCTATTGAGTGGGGCACAGGATTCTACACCACGCGGCGCCAAACCTCGGACCGAAGACTATTCGCCTTTGCGTTTCGATCGCGGGTGCGCGGCATCATAGACTTTAGCCAAATGCTGAAAATCCAAATGGGTATAGACTTGCGTCGTGGTGATATGAGCGTGACCCAACAACTCTTGGACCGCTCGCAGATCACCGGAAGACTCAAGGAGATGACTGGCAAAAGAATGTCTGAGCATATGGGGATAGACTTCGCAATCGACGCCGTTTTTTAATGCCCACTGCTTCAGTCGCTTCGCCGCATTGCGAGTAGTCATCGCCTCACCACTACGAGTAATGAACACTGCGCCACTGGCTGTGGCGCGCGCAGAGAAATGCTCGCGAAGGCCAAGCCAACGTCGAATCGCCGCCACCGCGGGTTCTCCAATGGGAACGATGCGCTCTTTGCTTCCTTTGCCTAAAACCCGAAGTTCGCGGGCCGTGAGATCCATATCAGCTAGGGTTAATTTCAACAGCTCGGCGATCCGCAATCCGCACGAATAAAGCAATTCCCACATCGCGGCATCACGAACTTCGTACTCCGTCTTTGCTTCCCCGCTGACTAGCTTGACCGCTTGATCCACGTCCAATGCACGCGGCAGACGCCGCTGATCTTTTGGCGCAGCCACACCCTGCGCCGGATTTCTGTCAACCATGCCGCGTTGAACTAGAAATCGATAGAACGCGCGGATTGCTGATAACTCGCGCGCAATAGTTCGACCGCCTACGCCTGAACGATGTCGTGCGGCAACGAAACTGCGGACTTTGTGCTCATCAACATCGCCCCAGTCATTAAAGCCGCCGTCAGGTTGGCAAAATTCAGAAAATCGACCGAGATCGCGTCGGTAGGCATCGATCGTACGCTCAGAACGATTGACTAAAGAGGCGATGAAATCTTTAAGCGCTGGCATCCATTAGCTCTTCGGTGGCCGCGAAACCCAGGGGTCAAGGACTAACGTTACAACATCGGCAAGGTAGGTCAGGAAATCAGTCGCCATATCTGGGGTGTAGCGATGAGCATCGTTGCTCGCAACGATCAACACGCCATCCCAAACGCGGCCGCACAAGGGCATTGTCACCGCGGAGCCGTCAAAATCAGCGTCAAAGGCAACTTTGCTGATCGCGGTATCGAGGATCCCGCAAACGGGTTTACCGCCATCGATCAAAGCAACAAACGGTTCTCGCAAGCTGGAGCCGATCCCCAGAAACTGCGGCACGTGTTCAATATCAAGAAAGGCAGGATCGGCGAATAACAACAGGCGAGCGCGGTCGGCATTGAAGCCTTGGCCTAACTCAGATTCCAAAGTTTCAGCGATCTGGCGGGGATCGGTCGCCCGCATGAGTCGCAACGCCAATATATGAATTTTTGAGTTCAGCGTTTCATTAGCTTGCGCTTGGCGGACAATCAGTTCAAGGCGTGTCTTTAGACTCGCATTCTCTTCACGCAGCAAACCGACTTGGCGCTCAATTAAGGACGTTGCGCCCTGGGCATGGTGCGCAAGTTCCAGATCACCGAGGAGATCTTCGAAACGGGCAAAGAACTCCGGATTGCGCCGCAAATACTCGGCAACGTGCTCGTCATCGAGGTTGATAGCATCGTCTTCGGCGCCACTGCCAGGTTTCATAAATCGATTTCTCCTTTGAATACGTAGTTCGCGGGACCTGTCATCAACACTCGCCCGTTGTCATTAGCGTTGATTTGGAGCCGGCCACCCGGCAAGGATACCTCTACGCTGCGTCCCAAACGCTCCCAGCGCTGGCCGACCGCGACGGCTGCGCAAGCGCCGGTACCGCAGGCAAGCGTCTCCCCGACACCTCGTTCGTAAACCCGCAGATCGATGTGTTCGCGATCAAGGATTTTCATGAATCCAATGTTCGCCTGTTCGGGAAAGAGGCTCGATTGCTGCAAGCCCGGCGCGACTTCGAGTATCGCGTCGTCCAAGGCATCAACTTCGATGACGGCGTGCGGGTTGCCCATCGAAACGGCGCCAAACGCAACTTCGCCACAATCAAGCCGCAGTGCATATTCGTCTTGCTCGTGCTCAACGGATAGCGGGATCTGCGCCGGCCGGAAATCAGGCACGCCCATATCGACACTCACCATTCCATCGGCATGCATTTCGATATCGGCAATCTCATCACCGACCTCCACACGATAGGTTCTCGCGTGCGGCTCTTCGCCCTGCAAATACCGGCCTACACAGCGGATCCCGTTGCCGCAATGTTCGGCCGAGCTGCCGTCCGCATTGTAGATTCGGTAGCTGACTTGCGCGTGATTATTGCTAGGGCTGCCGATCACAAGCACCTGATCACAGCCGACTCCAATCCGTCGATCGGCAAGGTGAGTTAGTTGTTCAACGGTTAGTCTGTGTGAGGCAGCGCGTTCGTCGATCAACACAAAGTCATTGCCCAGGCCGTGCATTTTGTGAAAAACCAAGCGCGTCATAACAATGCTGTACGGTCCTAGTAGACCTGATCTATTTGATATCCCTGAGCTTCCAGGCTTTGCAATATGCCTGAGGGTCCGAGCAAATGTAAGGCGCCGACCGCCACGAAAGTACCACCTTGTTCAAGCTTCGGTTGCATACGTTCCAACATTTTTTTGTTGCGTTTGAAGATCAGGGATTCCATGAATTCAGCGTCCGCTGCCGAGACCGTGCGCAGCGACAACTCTGCCAGGCGCTTTAAATCTCGCGATAAATATAACCCCTTCATATCAAACATCATTCTTTGCACGGTTTCGTAATGGCAAACGATTTCGGTGAGCATTTCTATTTGACGTGCCTTCGGGATCGATTCGAATATCCCTAGCTGTTCGTCCATCGTTTCCAAGCCTGATGTCGATAATCCGGCGCTCTGCGCGTGCTGCAGTAACACCAGATCAAGGGGTATCCCTAACTGACTTGGGGGTAGGCTGAGGGTCATGAACGCCGCCCACACGTTCATGGTATTGGCGAATTCTGCGGGAATGCCGTGGCGCGATAGCTTTTCAGCCGCGGCTTCAAATAATCCCTCGCCGACATCGCCCATTAGGGTGGTGCCGTCGACACGAAACATCCGGCTGGTGATCGCCAACAGCCCGGCCGCATCAAGCATAACCTCCATGAGGAAATTGTCGCTGGTTCCGAGGGCCTCCTTCACGGGCGCCGGCAGCGCGACGATCTCCGGGTCCGGCAAATGGATCGTGCCCATCAAGTAGCTTGGCTTCCCTGCGCCGCGACTTGCGCGAAACAGCACGCCCCGCTCGTACTTGATATCCATCGTTTGCCGTGAGTTCGGCAGTGGCGCACATTCGAAACAAGAAGCGCTGCTCGCAAACACCAGCATGAAAACAATAAGATACTTTCGCACACCACCAGCCATAACTACCCTTGTAAATCTAATTGTGGATCTGGGAAAACTTCCCGCAGACGCCCGTTGATCGCGCGCCAACGTCTTGAGTTTCGCAAATCGCTAAAGCTCTCGCCAAGCGCGCCCCCGCGCAGACGCATCAGGCGTACCTGGGCGAGCGCTTGATTCCAATGATCAAGATCTGAGACCACCTCGATAACGCCCGCCCTGTTATTACAAATCAGCACCATGTCGCAGCCGCAAGTGAGGGAGCGTTTGGCGCGTTCGCGAAAATCACCGGCGCCGGCTGCGCCGGCCATCGTCAGATCATCGCTGAAAACCGCGCCGTCGAATTGCAGTCGTTCGCGAAGCACCGTTTGGATCCAGTGTTTGGAATAGCCAGCCGGTTCTGGCGCGCAGCGTGGGTAAACCACATGGGCCATCATAATTGCGCGCAAGCCCTTGCGGATGGCAGATTTAAATGGCACCAGGTCGTTTTCACTGATCGTTTGAGGATCCCGTCCGTCACGCGGAAGCACATGGTGCGAATCGCCTTTCACCATCCCGTGGCCAGGAAAGTGTTTGCCCACGGCTGCCATGCCGGCGGCATCCATCCCAGCCATGTAGGCGTGCGCTAGTTTGGAAACGACGTGCGGACGCGAATCAAAAGCGCGGTCGTTGATGACCTCACTCTGCTCGGATCGCAGGTCGAGCACAGGGGCGAAACTAAAGTCGATGCCGACCGCGCGCAACTCCGCCGCCATCAGCCAGGCGCATTCACGGGCGAGATCGAGCGCCGCGTTTTCATCATTGTTGTAAAGGTCGCCAAATATCGAAATCGGCGGCAGCGGTGTAAATGCGCCACGCAGGCGTTGCACGCGCCCACCCTCTTGATCAATGCCAATAAGGAGCGCCGGAGCGCGTACCATATGTATTGCATTGACCAACGCTCGAAGCTGGTCAACGCTCTCAAAATTACGGGTAAAGAGGATGACTCCGCCAACCGCCGGATGGGTCAGCAAATCGCGGTCTTCGTCGCTTAGTTCGACGCCCTCTATATCAACCATCAAAGGTCCTAGGGTCATTGCTGCGACGCTCTGGGGGCAGGCTCTGGCATGCTCGAACAAAATGTCGAACCCCGCAAGTCTTGTTGTAAACAATCGCCTAAAACGTTGAAAGCAATAACAAGGCTGGTAATCGCAAGACCAGGCACCATGACCATATGCGGCGCGACCAAGAGATAGGCTGCGCCATCTCTGATCATATTTCCCCATGACGCGTCGGGCGTTTGTACGCCCAATCCCAAAAACGAAAGGCTGGCTTCCGCGACGATCACCGCGGCCAAAGCGAATGTGGTTTCGACCAGCAGCGGCGCGGCAATCAGCGGCAAAACATGTCGTCTAAGGATGGTTGTGCCCGGCGTTCCCAACGCTATGGCAACCTGAACATGGTCATGTTGGCGCACCACCAGCGTTTGGGCTCGCGCGAGCCGTGCAAACCCAACCCAACCGGTGGCGGCTAACGCGAACACCGCGCTCCCAATACCCGGTCCTAGGGCACCGGCTAGGGCGATCGCGAGTAGTACACCTGGGAAAGCTAAAAACACGTCGATAATTCGAACCGCGATGAGATCAACCGCACCACCGTACCACGCGGCTAGCATACCGACACTGACCCCGATTAACGCTGAAATGCCCACTACGAGTAGCGCTATGCCCAACGACGTGGAGGCGCCAATAACAAGGCGCGAAACGATGGCGCGCCCTAAGTCGTCGTAGCCGAAAAGAGTTCGTCCAGGCCGCTCTAAAATCCGGGTCAAATCAATTTCGTTCGGTGACATCGGCACCACGCTGCCCCAAATTGCGACGACCGCCCAAGCCAAGATCACGAGCATTGCGAGACGGCTTGCACCATTCATCGGACTGTTATCCGTGGATCGCAAAAACCGTAGATCAGATCGGTTATCAAATTAATAGCGATATAAACCACCGCCACAAATAACACGGTGCCTTGAATGACAGGGAAATCGCGCCGTTGGATAGCATCAATGAGCAAAGTACCAATCCCGGGCCAAGAAAATACAATTTCGGTGATGACGGCGCCGCTGAGCAATGCGCCCAACTGCAACCCCAGCACAGTCACCAACACCAAAGCCGTATTCGGCAAAACGTGCCAACAGAGGATTGAGGATTCCCTAAGGCCTTTCGCGCGGGCCGCCTGAATATGTTGCCGTGACAACACCTCGATGCAGGACGCTCGCGTCATCCGAAACAGCAAGGCCGCGAGGCTAATGCCCAAAGTCACCGCGGGTAGAATCAGACTGCGGGGCTCGCCCGCACCCGCGACGGGCAACCACCCAAGCTTGATCGCAAAGACAATCATCAGCATTGGGCCGAGGACAAAATTCGGGATAGATAAGCCGATGACGGCGAGCGCACAACCGATCTGATCGAGTCCGCTGCCAGCCCATCGTGCGGATAGGAGCGCTGCGGGTATGGCGATCACGACCGCGATAGTAATCGCCGCAATCGCTAAGAGGCCGGTTGCCCCCAAGCGTGAAGTGATCATATCAACGACCGGCTCACCGCTGAGCAAGGAATGTCCTAGATCGCCCCGTACGGCATCGGAAAAAAACAACCACCAACGCTCGAGCAGCGGGCGGTCAAAACCCAGGTTTCTGCGGAGCTGGTCGCCATCTGCGGTATAGCTGCGCTCAGCCAAAAGAATGTCCACAGCATCACCTGGAACCCACTGCGCGATGACAAAACCGCCCACGACACGCCGAGTACCGCAACGCTTGCAGCCACGATCCGATTGAGCACGTGAACCTCCTTACGAGCGACAGATTATCCCCGGCGATTTGAGCGCACGGCGGGCCAGGTTTGGCGCCCCGCCCACACTTTACCCTGTTAGTATCGCGTTTTGCGCGACCGCCCAGAGGCTCAAGTGGCAAGGTTTAAGTTCGAGGAAGAAGAAACAAACACGGGTACGAAGCTCGCCTTAATGACCGGTGCAACCCGAATGCTCGGCTTTGCGCTGCTGATCACCGGCTTTGTTATTAGCTTGATGGTGATATTCAGCGCCTGGGAGCTTTACAGTGATCCACGGGAGATCGAGGATTTTGCCGTGGCAATCGAGCGGGGCTCCGGCCTTGATCGGATGCTGTCGAGTGCCCGACAACAAGGTCGTTCGCAACTTGAAGCGGTGAGTGAAGAACCTGCAGGCCGCACGATTGCGCAAGACCCCGGCTTTCGTTTCTCTTATTTCCTGGCTTGGATCCTGGCGGTACTGCTGTTGCTGCTCATCGGCAGATTATCCATGGCAGCGATAAAAACCGGAGGAGAGTTGGTGCTCTACGACACCCAGGTGAAAAAACTTGCGCGCGCCCTGCTTGAGGCTCAAAAAGCCCGTCGCGATTAACTCGGATCGCCGTCTTCGGCGGGCGTTGCGTCGGCCTGAAGCACTTTAGGCAGCCCACCCCGACACTCATTCGCCTCAGCGACAGCGCGGGAGTAGAGTTCACCGTAGTAATCCTTGGTTCCCGTCTTCATCACCGGCATCAAACCTATTTTGTAGGACGCCTTCAACAAACCCATTCCATCCCCCTCACCATCTCCAAACATGAGCTGCATCTTGGTGTTTGAGTTTAGGATCTGGTCATAGGGTCCCCACAAGCGGGGGCCGGTAAAAGGACCGCCTCCGGCGAGCACGTCCAGCACAATCTTACCCCGTCCTGAGCGATACCCAAGCGCCGCGAATCCATCTCCCTCGTAGTAGCTGAACCTTTGCCCGCCACATTCTTCGGGCATCTGATAATCGTAACGATCAACAAAGCTGCCAGCGAACTCTGATGGCATTTGCATACCGCGCGTCATGATGCGTTTTTTCTCACCGCCGTCGCGAACCTTTTCAGCGACTTTGAGGATCAGGTCGATTTCACCGTAGGGTGAGGAGACAAATCGCTTGCCAGCCTGGATCAGATAAGGACGAGATTCCGCTTCGGTTTGACCCACAACATCGATAGTAGGAACAACATCTACGGCTTGGCCGTTGACCTGGTTGTCGGCACTCACCGTGCTCGCGGCGACGAGACCGGCGGAGAACATCAATACGGGCGCTAATCGGCGACGCTCGTCGCGGCAGGCCAATTGTTGGTTCCGGCGATCGGCGAGCAGGCGAAAACCATGCTTTTTGGCATAGCGAACAAGCTTGGAGAAGATATCCGGCTGCTCGTTTGCCAACTCCCGGCGATGGACGAGCGTGCGCTTACCGTCGACCAAGCAGGGATGCAGCGTCGTCGCATAACTGAGTGGATCGCCGATACGCGCTTTGCGTAAAGCGTTGTTAACTCGCTGAATAAATGAGGGTTTCGAATCTGCATCGGGATCGGTGCCTAGCGGACCTGGATCTTTGGCCAAGATGTTGTGCGGCATCGATTCTCCTCCGACGGGACAATTTGCGAACTTACTCGCAGTTGGTGTCGGCCAGAATTCGGAAAGCTTTATGACTCACGTCACAAAAACGGCCCGATCGCCGCTCTTGGACGCTATTGAAAATCTCCAGCCGCGAATTCGCGCCGCCATAGTGGCCGGCCATCGCTGCCTTGCACAGCGATGCTGAGCGCGCGCGCTTTGCCTTGACCGCTGAATCCCAAACTGCAGAAATTTCGTCTTTGGACCACTGTCCCGGTCACAATTCCCGGTTCATTGATGTCGACGCTTTGGGGCACCGCCCGGGCACTCAAGGGCGAACAAGTGAGCTCAAAAAGAGGATACCGATCCGTGCGGTCGTAACGGGAAAGCTTGGTGAAATGGCGATCACCACTGAGGAAAATAATGCCTTTGATGTCGCTGGCGCTTAGCCAATTGAGAAACTCTTTTCGCTCTTTCGGAAAATTATGCCAGCCCTCAAAACGGTGCCGGCTTAAGAATTCAGAGCCCCCGACAATGAATTTAAAGCGCGAGCGTGAACTGACCAGCGCGTTTCGCAACCAGGCGAGCTGTTCGTCACCGTAGAGGGATTTTGCCGCAACATTTTGCAATTTATCGGCATCGCGATGATATCGATCGTCGAGCAAAAAAAACTGCGCGTCGCTGTATGTGAAAGTCGTAAAGATCCCGGCAGTCTCAGCGGTGCCGGCGCTGGGGTTTGACCAATATTGTGAAAATAAGGCTAAAGCTTGTTCGCGAAGAATAAAACTTGAGTTTGCGTCATTGGGACCGTAGTCATGATCGTCCCACACCGCAACATGGTGCGTACTTTGCAGAAGGCGCTGTAGTTGCGGAAATCGCCGTTGATACCGGTAGCGGTAGGCCAATCCGCCGCTACTTAGAAAGTCTGCCTCGCGAAAATAGAGGTTATCACCTAGCCACATCATGAAGGTGGGTTTGGTATCGGCGATCGCATCAAAAATCTCGTATTGACCGCCGTAAGCTTTGCCCGGGCGGTCCAAGGGCGGATCGTTGATGTACGAGCAAGAACCTAGGGCAACCGTAAAATCCGGCGGCGGTTCGCGCCAGAACCACAGGGGTTGAGTGCGGAACACATACTCACTTTCGGACGCGCCAGGCAGCGAGGAAAACGTGTATTGATATTCAATGCCCGGCGTTAAATTGGTCAGATGAAATCGGGCGGTGCGCTCGATCGGATCGACCGCGGCGGTCTGGCTTTCGGCGGCTATTGATTCGGACCAGTAAGTTATCGTCACTGGCTCGCTGGTATCAAACTGCGCCCAAATGACCGCTGAGCGAACGCCAATCCATCCCGGCATCGGGCCGGCAACCAGATCCGCGAGCGAACAAACAGAGCAGACGCCGAGAACCAGGCCTAAGAAAAAACGTTTAGCGATTGCCACTCTCTCCCGGCGCGAGTCGCTGCATTCGTTGGCGTACCTGGCGCCGTTGTTCGGGTGTCATTTGCTGCCATCGCGAGCGTAGCCGTTGCCGCTGCTCCGGAGATAAGCTCTTAAAGTTATTTCGGATCTCTCGAAGTCGCTGCTGCTTTTCCGCTGGCAAGCTCTTAAAACGCTCAAGGCGTTGTTTAACGTTACGGCGCTGCTGTGGCGTAAGATTTTGCCACCGTTGGAGTCGCTCTTGAGCACGTTGACGCTGCTCGGGGCGCATCGATTGCCAGCGCTCAGTGCCCTTCAAAAGGCGGTGACGGCGTGCCGGATCGAGCGTCTCCCATTGCTCTTCTAGCGGCGCGAGAAGCTGACGCTGCTGGTCATCGAGGTCCTGCCATCTGAGATCCTGCGCGGCGCAGCAGAGACTGAGGCCCATGACCAACACGGCGAATGACGCCAACCGGTAGCTCATTCGTTGGCCTCCTTGTCATGCTTGCTGCTTTTGAGTTC
The DNA here is from genome assembly GCA_039030125.1 of Pseudomonadota bacterium. Lineage (GTDB taxonomy): Bacteria > Pseudomonadota > Gammaproteobacteria > JBCCEV01. Next base: position 18,887 of record JBCCEV010000064.1, read on the forward strand.
TTCCTCGAGAGCCACGTCAAAAAAGTCGTCCTGATCCGCCCACTCTCCTAAAAACTCGAGAAATTCAAGGCTTGGCATGGGCGCGCTTCCCGCACTTTCATCTGCTCCGGGTGACGGATTAGCACTAACGCACAACATAATGGCGACGTAGAACCGTACCTTACCCGGAGGGCGCATGCCGCGCCTCCAGCCATTGGTAGAAGTCGAGGTCATCGATTAACTCGGCATCTTGCTCGTAGAAAACCGCGTCGACTTCGGTTAACAAGGCATCTGGCGCAACGATTTGATCGAACTGCTGACCAATGGCAAGCAATAGGGAAAATGCGATAGCGATCCCCCCCGGGACCCACCATCGCGCGAAATAGGGCTCACGATCCCGGTATTGTTCGAGAGCGTTCACCCGGGCCGCCCGCAATCGCGCGCGGGTGATTTCATCAAGACTTTGGTCTCTTAGCGTCGAGCTGATTTTGTTAAGGCTGCTGTCATCCATCACTAAGGTCTTCAACTTCGGCTTTTAGCGTTGCCATCGCGCGTGAAAAATGGGTTTTGACGCTGCCTTCGGAACAAGACATTGCGTAGGCTGTATCCCGCGTGCTCAACCCTTCCCAATTACGCAGCAGGAATGCCTGGCGTTGGCGCAACGGCAATTTATCTAACGCATGCGATAAACCGACGAGGGTTTGAGTATGTTGCAAACGCTGGCTGGGGTCTAACGACGGATCACCAGCCTTCTCAATCAATGAGTCATCATCGGTTCCTTCCCAAAAGAATATCTTACGACGAACGGCCTGGCGCCGATGCCAATCGACGATTTTGGAGTCTAGGATCCGGAAGAACAATTTTGGCCAGTCCTCAGCCTCCCGATTGGCGTAATTCTTGACGAGTCCAAGCATCGATTCTTGCACGATATCCAGTGCCTCGTCGGGATCACGAACCGCATACTTGGCCATGCGGTAAGCTCTTTGCTCCACACCGGCAAGGAAACGATCTAAGGCTGCCCTGACGTCGCGCACCGTTTATTGGCAACGCTGAGGGCCTGGGAGGCCTGCGCGCCGGACCATTGAATAGTTGTGTAATTATCGCTTGCGCGCCGCCCAGGAAAAAGTCGGCACCGCAAATGCGGCGCCGACGCCCCAACTTCGGTGTGCGATCAATTCCGGCGGGCGGCGACCCGATTGGCACGATTATCTAGGCGCGCGTTGGCGCGATTACCGGCTCTGTCGAGCCGATTATTAGCCCGACCACCACGATTATCTAAACGGCGGTCAACCCGATCGCCGCGCGCATCAAATCGAGCCGCGGCCCGATCTCGACCATTGGCAGCGGCACGATCTGAGCGCGAATCGAGACGATTATTGATCCGATCGCCACGCGCATCGAAGCGATTGTCTACGCGCTCTCCTCGATTATCCAAACGCGCGTTGATGCGATCGCCAAGACCATCTAAGCGGGCGGCGGAAGGACGTTGGCCATTTCCGAGGTTTGACTCGATCCGCTCGCCGCGGTGATCAAGTCGGTTATCAATTCGCTCACCACGATTATCAAGGCGTGTGTCGATCCGCTCGCCGCGATTATCAAGGCGCTGGTCGATCCGATCGCCCTTGGCGTCGAGGTGGTTCGCGCGCCCATCTCGCCCATTTGCTTCGGCGCGATCGGCGCGGTTGTCGAGGCGCGCATCAATCCGATCGCCACGCTGGTCGAGCCGTGCCTCGGTCCGGTCGCCGCGATTATCGAGCCGGTTTTCAATACGATCGCCGCGGGTGTCGAGTCGTTCTTCGTTGACGTCACCCTCAATCGCGAACGCGGTTGCGGCGAGTGGTGCCAGAATCGCTAAAATTAAAAGCTGCTTACATCGTGCCATCGTTAATCTCCTCGGTTGGCTGCATTAAAAGTCTCGTCACTGTTAACGCCTCACCCCGAGTTTGGTTGACACGATTTAAGCTGTTGTTACTTTGCGTCCTTAATGTTCACGAGCGTTCCCACGCTAACTAATTGAAAAAGCTCAATAATGGCGCTGTTGGCCATGCGCACGCAGCCCCTTGAACCGGGTTTTCCCAGGACCACCGCATCGGGCGTCCCGTGGATGTAAATGTAACGCTCCTTGGAATCGCAACCCGGGCCTGAGTTAAATCCAGCCTCGAGGCCACGCAACCATAGGATACGAGTCAGGATCCAATCCCGCTCAGGCGCATTTCTGGCCAACTCGGGCGAGTAAATTTCGCCGGTGGGTCGCCGTCCCACGAAAACCGTGTTTATCGGCTCACCGTCACCAATCATTTCATCAACAATATGAGTACCACGCGGCGTGCATTCGCTGTCCTGCTTTTCGCCCGCACCATTGAGCGCAGTCGATACCGCCCACCGCTTGATCGAACCTTGATCATCGGAGAGGACTAAGCGTTGCTCGGCCAAACTGATCTCAATTTCCATGCCTTCCCCACTTCTTGCTCACCGCATTCAACGCTGCATAACCTCCGCTTAGACGCGTTCGGTAACTTGCAATTTCGACGCGTCTCGCAACCACATGTTTTTCAAACCACAAAGGTATGTAGGGCAGATCTTCGGCCAAAAAGTTGCCCATGCCAGTGTACAAAGTTAGCTGCTCGCGAGCGGTTACCGCCCTTGTTGCTTCATCGAGCAATTGATCGACTTCGGCGTTGCGGTAGCGACCGCGGTTCACTCCATTAGGAGGCACCGACTCAGAGTGAAATGCCTGACGATAAAAATCGGGTAACCTCAGTCCGGTCCAGGATAACGAATATAAATCAAAGCGACCATTGCGGACATCGCTGTAGAAAGTCGCCCAATCGAAGCTCTGAATATCGATAGCGATACCGATCGCCTCAAGCTGAGCCTTGATCACCGCCGCGACGCGCAAGCGCAAAGGATCGGTGGAGGTCTTATAGCTGAATTTAAGCGTGTCTGGAGAAAACCCGCGCAGTAGTTGCCGCGCTTTGTCGGGGTCGTACTCATAGGCGTTTGAGCTTGCGCTTCCCAACCAATGTCCCTCGGGAAACACACGATTGGCGGTCGTCGCGCGCCCGGCAAACAGGTGCGTCGCGATTGCCTGGCGATCAATGCCATGGGCGATTGCTGCGCGAACCGCGTGCTTGGAGAGGACGGGATGTTGATGATTGATCCCCAAATAGGTGAAGGTATCGCCCGCGTAGCTTTCGACCACGGTTTCGGCCCTGCCCGCCAACCAGGCCGCGGTCTCCGGAGGCATAGAACCTTGGATCAGATCGAGTTCGCTGTTGATTAACTTTAGCGCCCGCACGTTGGGGTCGCGCACCACTTTAAATTGA
>JBCCEV010000065.1:0-22182 GCA_039030125.1 Pseudomonadota bacterium
CCAACAAACCGGTGCCGGTGATGAACTTGGCCTGCTCTGAGCAGAGGAAAGCCACCGCCGCACCAAAATCATCCGGATGACCAGTAACGCCAACCGGAATATTATCAGCAGCGGCATCCTTGGACGCGATCATTTTCGCAACGCGATCAGTCCAATGGGTACCCGGCTGGCAGGAATTTACCGTGACACCGTCAGCGGCGACTTCGCGCGCGGTGATCTTCAAAAAACTGGTCAACCCCGCTCGGGCCACTGAACTTGCCAGCAGGAAACCAATCGGTTGCTTCACTCCGATACTGGTGATTGCGCAAACCCGGCCCCAGCGCCGCTCGCGCATGGCGGGTATTGCGGCGCGGCACATCTCGATCATGGCCAAGCAATTCATATCGAATGCGTTGTGAAAATCTTCGGTGGACGTGGTTGCGAAATTACCCGGTGGAGGCCCGCCAGCATTGGTGACGAGAATATCGATCTGGCCCAACTGCTCGGTTGCCGCTTCGACGAAAGCAACACCGCCCGACGCGCTTGATACGTCAGCCTCAATCGCCACCGCTGGCGCACCAAGTACTTTCGCGGCGGCTTCGAGACGCGCCCGGTCACGTCCACAAATTGCAACCCGCGCCCCTTCGGCGGCGAGCGCCTTCGCGGCACCCAATCCAAGCCCCGCCGAACCGGCAGCGACAGCGGCACACTTGCCTGAAATCCCAAAATCCATTAACGCCTACCCATTCTTATCCCAGCCAGCGCTCATTGTAAGCGCCACGGTTCACTTATCCGCCCGATAACCTTTTGCGTGGTCGAGTGGATCAAAATAGCGCGCGGAAATATTGGCCGACCCAGAGAATAATCCTCCGATCTCCCGGAGGCGATCATGCAGTGCCACCCGCCGTAGACGGCGCTTCATGTCGTTGAGGTTTTGTCCTAGAAGCTCACGGAACCGCGTACTGTTTGCGGCAAAATCGGCGCTGTCCTTTTGCGCGATGGCAAAGATCACACGCGGTGTCACAGCAGCCCCAAGTGCAACAACGCTGCGATATTTGAAACCTTGCAGTAAATTATCAACCCCACTGCTCGTCAAACGCTGATAGTCCGTTGGGAAACCGTGAAGTCGATACCAAAATGGCAGACTCAGTATCAAAACACCGTCTTTAGCCAGAACCCGATGGGCCTCGGAGATTGCCTTGGCCGGCTCGCGCAGGTGTTCCAAGATCTCAAGCATCACTATCGCACCAGCAACGCCATCGTCAAAACTGAGCGTCTCGGCGTCTTCTCGTCGGTCGACGCCGGGGCCGCTGCGTAGGTCGCAACCGATAAACTCGGTATCGGCGAAGAACTGCCGCCGATCGCACAGGTTTGCCATTGGAGCGTCGTAATAACTGCCAAGCTCTATCACTGGGCCGCGTGGTTTGAACGCGGCCACCGCGTGGCTCAAACACTCATTAACGATTTCAATAACGACGCGATCAGCGGCGTAGCGATCAAAAAAGTTCAAGAAGCTTCTTTCATTCGGACATGCCTGGAGATGCCAGTGTCAGCGTTCAAACGGGCGTTGGAATCATATTACACTTCCGGCACGTGCCTGGCGGCACGGGCAACCCGTTTGGTTCCGATCCATTATGACCGATAAAAACACCCCTCTTGTCAGCGTTTGTTTCCCGGTCTACAACGGTGCTGATTTTGTTGCCAAAGCGCTGGCCTCGGTCCTTGCTCAATCCTACGAGAAGCTCGAGATCATCATCGGCGATGACCAATCAACGGATGGCAGCGCGGACATTATCGCGGCGTTCAAGGACCCTCGGATCACCTACCTTCGCCATGACAACAACTTGGGGCAGTTTGGCAATATCAATGCGCTACTCCATCGTTGTCACGGCGAGTATGTGGCGATCTATCACGCCGACGATATTTACGAGCCGACGATCGTTGCTGAGGAGGTCAGTTTCCTGGAAGCTCACCCGGAAGTTGCTGCGGTCATGGCGCAATGCTGGGTGATCGACACTCACGATCGACAAACCGGTCAAATGGCCGTTATCGACAACTTCCCTTACAACACCGGCCTCGATTTTCAGCAATGGCTGGTCGCAATGATGCGTCACCGCAACCGCTTTTGGCGCACCCCGTCGTTCCTGGCACGCGCTAAGGTGATCTCTGAGTCAGACGGGTTCAGCGAAGCCTATCGGGATATCGGTGATTTTGAATTCCAAATGCGGCTTGCCACGCAAAACAAGATCGCGGTGTTGGACGAATATCTCTTCTCTTACCGGCGCAGCCCCACTCAGATCACGACGTCCTATAATCAAACTCGCGTTTTCCGTGATGACTTTTTTAAGGTGATTGATAAATACCTAACGCAGTTTCGCGACCAACTGACCATTCCGGTCAATGTGGAAATCGAATACGCTTTCCATCGCGCCGCCGATGATGTCTTGAGGGCCAATAATGCAATAAAGATCAGCGCTATCGATGAGGCCAGAGCAATCCTAAAAAATCCATTTCCGTGGCGGTGCCTGCGAATTCCCACCCAAGATCTGCTCTACCCAAAGCTACGCACAATCGGTATCAGGCTCCTTCTCAAGCTCGCCCTGGCCTGCGGCTGTGCAGGTCTCGCCGTCCAAGTTTTGAAGTCCCTCGGTTTCGCCGAACTTGGAAAATGAAGGCACCTGCAGCCCCGCGACCAGCCTCACAAAGTTAGATAGGAATCCCTCATGCAAGCAGCAGTATTCAAAAGCCCGGGTCAACCGCTGGCCATCGAAGAAATCGAAGCGCCGCGCTTGCGCCCTGAGGGTTTGATTATCGAAGTCAAAGCCTGCGGTATCTGCGGCTCAGACCTACACATGGCCGAAGTTCACGACAGCTCGGGGGGCATGCAACCGTTACGCGCCGGTGCAGTGATGGGCCACGAGTTCTGCGGGGAAATTGCCGAGGTCGGTAAGGGCGCAAAAAGCGACTGGCAGGTCGGCGAGCGGGTGACCGCGCTGCCCTATCTGGCCTGCGGCCATTGCTATGAGTGTCTTGCAGGATTTGGTCATCGTTGCCCGCAAGCACGCTACACGGGCATGGGCGGTGAAGCCGGTGCGTATGCGCAATACATGCAGGTCGGCGCGGCTGAAACGCTGAAACTCCCGAGTGGGGTCGATTACCAATTCGGGGCTTTGGTCGAACCCCTCGCCGTCGCCTTACACGGAGTCCACGCCGCCCAGTTACAACCAGGAGAGAATGTCTTGGTCATGGGCGCCGGGCCCATTGGCATCGCAACGGCGATGTGGTGCAAACATTTCGGTGCCGCCCATGTAGTGGTCTCAGACATGGTGCCAGAACGCCTCAACATCGCCACCCGAATGGGGGCGACTCACTGCATTAACGCCGGCGAGGAAAACGTCATCTCGGCGTACAAGTCAGTCGCCAGTAAACGCCCGGATGTCATCATCGAGTGCATTGGTATACCCGGCACGCAGCAGCTAGCCATGGACTATGCGCCGGCGGGCGCGCGTTTGGTTATCGTCGGTGTGTGTATGGAACCGGACTCTATTGTCCCGGTGAAAGCCTTGACCAAAGAGCTACAGGTCAATTACGTGTTCATGTATCGCAAACAGGATTTCGCCATCACCATTGATTTTCTCGATCGTGAACGCATCGACCCGACGCCGATGATCACTGAGTCAATCGGCTTTAACGAATTTCCGAACGCTTTTGAATCGCTTAAATCCGACAAAACCGCGTGCAAAGTCTTACTCAAGCCTTAACGAAGCTTACATAAACCGGGGCATTACCTGATTGGCAATTAAGTCTAGCGATTCATTGATTTGATCGCTGGAATGGATCCCTTGCGGCACCAGAAAAAAACACTCATCAAACCCTAAAGTATCGTAGGCCTGTTCGATCTGCCGGCTGATCGTATCTGGACTGCCCACCAGCTTCAGTGGCATGCCTTGCCCAAACTGAACCGCCCATTCGTTCCAGAACCACGCCATGTCGTCGAATAGAGCTTCGGCCTCGGCGTCCGTTTTCGCGCACACCATTGTTCCGCCCCAGGCACATTCCTGACCGCGCGGTATTTCATGACCGTGCTGTTCGGCCTCTTCTCGATACTTTTTCCACAACACATCACAAAATTCCATTTTGTCCGACAACACGATAGGAGTACCGCCATGCTTCGCCCAGAACAGCGCCGTATTCATTGACATCGTAAAACCGCCATAGAGCGGCGGATGAGGATCTTGGAAAGGCCGGGGCGCGATCCCGACTTCGTGGATAGTCATATCGGCGTCGACCCCTGCACCGTAGTCTGGGTAAACGGTATGAACGTGTGGATTGAGATTGTCATTGGGGAAACGCCAGAACTCACCGTCAAAGGAAAACGTTGGGTTTCTTAGCGCGGCGAGAACAACGTCCACGAACTCACTGAAGTAACGGCGATTGTATTCATCCACATCGGTATCTTTATTCCATTTGCCGACGGCGGCGAGGTCGGAGCGGACCTTGAGCTGGTCTACCCAGCGATGCTGGTAACCGCGCACGATGCCTACGCCGAAACGTCCCTTGAGCATGTGATCGAGAGTGGCGATATTCTCCGCCGCCCGCAACGGATTGTGAGTGGTCGAGACAAAACCGCAGGCAATCGCATGGAGCCGCTCGGTGTGCTGCCCAATCCAGCTCGACATCAGTCCTAGATCATTGGAGATTTCGAAACCTTCAATCTGCAGGTGATGCTCGGGGTGTCCCATGGCGTGAAAACCGTTGCGGTCGGCAAACGTCGCGATCGCCGCAATCTCGCTCAGCATCCGTTGATAAAGATCCGGATCGAGGCCAGCGAGGCCTTTTTGAAGCTCGGCCTTGCGACCGATGGTGCAATACATGAACAACGAAAACTTCATGTGCGTACTCTTTTTTTTCGCCTGATATTGGTGCGCGGAACAGCGCGCCGAGAATAGCACAAGCGCCACGCTAGTCTGGGACCTAGAGATCAGCGACACTAGACACACTTCGAAGCTTAGAGGCATCAAGATGGCTGATATATTCGACCTAACGATGGAAGGGATCGACGGTGAGAACGTCGAACTCGCGCGTTTCCGCGATCAGGCGTTATTGATCGTCAACCTGGCAAGCCAGTGAGGCCTCACCGATCAGTACGCAGGTCTGCGTACCCTTCATGACGCCGGACAGGTCACCGTCCTCGGCTTCCCCTGCAACCAGTTCGGCAAGCAGGAACCCGGAAGCAACGAAGAAATCAAGGAATTCGCCCAATCGAAATATGGCGCTACGTTTCCAATGTTCGCCAAAATCGAAGTCAACGGCGCAGGCGCATGCGAGCTCTATAATTTGCTGAAGAGCGGCCAACCTAATGATGACGGGAGTGAAGACATCACCTGGAATTTCACTAAATTTTTGGTTGATGCCCAGGGCCACATCGTCAAACGGTTTGACCCTAAGGTGAGTCCGGAGGATATTGGCGCACAGCTGAGCGAACTACTTCCCTGAAACATCCGGCCGGCGAAACCCTAGCGCGCACCAATAGGGCGTGCCGTCGCGAAAACGGATCCGTTCGAGCCCCGCTTCTTCCATCATTTGTTGGACGGCGAGGCGGGTAAAACGTCGCTCAAGCCGGGTACCGAACCGATCGAGCGCATCGGTGCGCATTACGTAGAAAGTTTCATCCCGATAAGCAGCAAGCGGCAAGTGCTCGACGTTCACCCCGAGCCGCTCCGCGATGAGTGCGAAGCGCGCGAGGGGCCAGTAGATGAACGCTGCGATAAGCTGACTCACCATTAATTTAGGACGCTGAGGTAACACTGAAATTACCCGGCGTCCGAGATCACTCACACGCCACAGGGCTTTGAACCATAGCGGCCGGTTGTCGAACGCGTAATAAAGATAGAGGAGAAAAGGGGCGCCAACTTTGAGCTTGCTGACACAGCTCGCGATCCCCTGCTGCGTATTCGGAACATGATGCAGCACGCCTAAGGAATAACCGAAATCCATCGAGCTGTCTTTGAGAGGTATCGCGTCGACGCTGGCCTGGTGGAATTCGCAGTTCTGCCGAACCATCAAGTTTTTCCGGGCAACCTCAAGAGCAGCCGGCGAGGGATCGATTAAGTGTAAGTTCGCAACGTGCTCACTAACGAAGTACGCCCATCTTCCACTGCCGCAGCCCAAATCGAATCCAACCGCATCGGCACCGATTTCGGCGAAAGGGAAAAGAGAAAAATACTGCTCGAAGATCTGCCGCTGCTGCTCCAGCGTATCGTGCTGATCAAACGTTGACCACTCGTGGCCGAAGCCTTCGACCACCTTTTTATCAATATTCCCAGACACGTCGAAAGCCTAACATTTAGAGCCATACTATGAATTCACAACACCGCGTTAGCGAGAGCAAAATGGCCAGCCATAGACCACAGTTATTCGAACGCATGGACGATAGCGACGACGGGCTTTTCTACACAATGCCACGCTTAGTCAATCATATCGATGAGGCCACTATCGCCGCGCTCACTCAGTACTATAGCGAGGTGCTGAATGCAGGTGACGACGTTCTCGACCTGATGTCATCTTGGGTTTCTCACCTCCCCGCCGTCGAATTCAACGCGGTTGCCGGATTGGGTATGAATTTGGAGGAACTCGAGCATAACCCGCGCCTCACTGAGCATAAGTTGCACGATTTAAATGCCGATCCGAATTTACCCTACGTTGACACTCGCTTTGACGCCGTATTGATTGCGGTTTCTATTCAATACTTAGTCCGGCCGTTTGAAGTGTTCGCCGAAATCGCTCGGGTTCTGCGGCCAGGAGGTCAAGCATTGGTCGCAATGTCGCATCGCTGCTTCCCCACCAAGGCTATCCGCGCGTTCCATGTCTTCTCGCCACCACAACGAATGGAGCTTGTGGCCGATTATATGCGCAGCACGGGTGTGTTCTTGGAACCGAGCATTGTCGATCGCTCACCCACTGGCGCCGATCCCCTATGGATCATCCACGGCATCAAAGGCAGCACCTAACAGCGCCGCTAACCGGCATTGCTTTGCCATACACCACCGTGCGAGCATTCCCGCCTCTTCGCCCATCAAAACCATGAGGGGGATCTTGCATGGACCTCGAAACACATAACGAATTCGAACAAATTCGCCAGCTCAAATCACGTTATTTTCGGCTAATGGATACCCAGCAATGGGAAACTTGGCGCGATTGCTTTACCGATGATATCTCGGCGACCTACGAAGGTGCGCCGCGGAAAAGCCCGCAAGCGCCAACCACCATCGGTTGCGAAGGCAAACAAGCCTTAATTGATGGGGTCAGCGCGCTGATGACCGGCGCAAAATCAATGCACCAAGGGTTCATGCCTGAGCTAGAACTGACGAGCGCCACCACCGCTAAAGGCATTTGGGCGATGTATGACTACGTGCGCCTGCCAGAATGCGCGTTCCAGGGGTGGGGCCACTACCACGAGGATTACGTCAAAGAAGACGGGCAATGGAAGCTCAAGAAAATCTACCTCACCCGACTCCATACCGAGGAAGTGTGGAGTTGAGTTCTTCCTCTCGGCCGGCTCAGACGCCGGCCGATTTCCCGCCGTCGACCGGCAAAGCGACACCCGTCATAAAACTTGCGCGCCTTGACGCCAAGAATACAAACGCCTCAACGACATCCTCGTTGGTCACCATGCGCTTCATTTTGCTCGCTGCGACGAAAGCATCGTGGGCGGCTTCTGGATCATCGCTACGATTAAACCCCTTCCACCCCATTTCATTGTCGACCGTGGTCGGGCACACACAATTCACCCGGATTTCTGGTGCCAGTTCCATGGCCATCGCTTTGGTAAGGTGGACAATCGCGCCCTTCGAGGTGCAATACGCGGCGACGTTGGCGAGCCCAATGAGACCCGCTATCGAGCCATGATTGATGATTGTGCCGCGATTCTTCTTCAACGCATCGAGCGCGGCTTGAGCGCAAAAAAACGCAGCCTTAACATTGGTGCTTAAAGTACGGTCCCAGGTTTCCTCATCGGTATCGGCAATCGATGCGATCGGAAAGAGTCCCGCGTTGTTAATCAAAACGTCCAGGCCCCCGAGATCTTGCACCGCGGTGCTGACAACCGCGCTGCACCCCGACCGGCTGTTGAGATCGCCCGCCGCATTAACCAACGCGCCGCTTCCCAGCTCATCAATCACACCCTGAACGCGCTCGCGGGAACGGCCATTAACCGCAACGGCAGCGCCCTCGGCCACAAAACGCTGAACCAAGGCGCGGCCAATACCTTGAGTCGATCCCGTAACAAGCACCTTTTTGCCCGCAAAATCCATCGTTTGACGCCCCTCGAAATAAGAACTTTCGCGCTATCTGTTGGCGCGGCTTGCGCTAGAATAACCGCGTTTTAATAAAACCCATCCAATTTTTGAATCGTACCGAGGACCACCGTGAGCAACTTCGACCAGCAACTTCAAAAAATCAAATCAGGCAATGGCTTTATTGCCGCACTAGATCAAAGTGGCGGCTCAACGCCTAAAGCACTAGGACTTTATGGGATCGGCGAGGACGCCTGGTCGAATGACGATGAGATGTTTGCCGTGGTCCATGAAATGCGAACCCGGATCATCACCAGCCCCAACTTCAACGGCGATCGGATCTTGGGTGCAATCTTGTTTGAGAACACGGTCGACCGAGAGATAGAGGGCCAACCGACTTCGAATTATCTATGGAACGTAAAAAACGTTGTGCCAATCATCAAGGTCGATAAAGGCCTGGCCGATGAGGACGACGGGGTGCAAATCATGAAGCCCATGCCCGGCCTTGACGCATTGCTCGGGAAAGGCAAAGCAAACGACATCTTCGGCACCAAAATGCGCTCGGTCATCAAGCAAGCGAGTGCCAGTGGCGTTGATCATGTGGTGAAGCAACAATTCGAAATTGGCGAGCAAATCATTGCCGCCGGATTAGTCCCCATCATCGAGCCCGAGGTCGATATTCACTGCCCGGACAAAGCGCAAGCTGAAGGGTTGCTGAAAGATGGCATTATGCGCGGACTCGACGCCTTGGCAGGCGATCAGCTCGTTATGTTGAAGCTGACACTACCGGAAGAAGACAACTTCTACCAAGACTGCGTTAAACATTCGAACGTGGTGAAAGTAGTCGCGTTGTCGGGAGGTTATTCGCGGGAAGAGGCGAACGCCCGTTTGTCACGCAACAATGGCGTGATTGCGAGCTTTTCTCGCGCCTTGTCAGAAGGGTTGACCGCGCAGCAAAGTGATGACGAATTTAACACCATGATTGGCGCATCGATCGATTCGATTTATCAGGCATCGATTACCTGATCAGGCGTGCTGCCTTAGCTGGCCTCGGCTACGCTGACTGCATTGATCAGTTGCTGAATTTCTGGGCGGCACGATCCGCAGTTGGTGCCAGCCCGGGTACACGCACCCACCGCCGCCAAATCGTCGGCACCGTCAATGATGGCTCGTTGAATCGTTTTGCTGCCAATCCCATGGCACGAGCAGATTAACGCGCCATCGTCGACGCGCTCGCCGGCCGCACGCCCGGCTAGGACTGCTGCAGCCGCGACTTCACTGCCGAGCGCATCCGCGACGAATGTTCGCGAAACGACAACCGGTCGCGGCGCGACAAATAAAGCAGCGACCAGGGCGCCGTTATCCATCGCCGCGAAGCGATAGCTATCGCTGGCGGTGTCGAGATAACTGACAATCTCGACGCTGGCGCTAGCAGGAAGCAGCGCCTCGAATAGAGCACTTGCCTCGTCGATCGACTCAGTGTCGGCGAGTTCCAGGCGACAGCCGTTAGCGGTTTTCATTCGCGCCCAGTATGTTGTTGCCGGGTTCCACCCCGCCACCGTAACGGCAAAGCCAAACCATTTAGCAGCGAAGCGCCGTGCGCTGACCGGACTAAACTTTAGCTCGGGTTGTCCGGAGACCGGATCGACGTTGGCGGCGAAGAGTTTGTTGACCCGCCCGGCGCTTGCGAATTCATCTGACCAATGCATCGGTACAAACAAGCGGCCGGGACGCTGCCGATCGGTGACCAAGGCGCGCAAAATGACTTCGCCACTGTTATTTTCCACCACCACCAATTCGCCCGCTTCAACGCCAATCTCGGCGGCCGTCATTGGGTGCATTTCGACAAACGGCTCGCCGTAATGCGCTGAGAGCTGCGCCGCTTCGGCGGTGCGCGTCATGGTGTGCCATTGGTCGCGAATTCGGCCGCTGTTAACGATGTAAGGGTAGTTATAGCTGCTCTGCGACGCCGGCAAACGCAACGGAGTTGCGATCATCTTCGCGCGGCCGTCAGCGGTCGAAAAACCACCATTGCCAAACAGCCGGTGCGATTCTCGAATATCAGCCACCGCACGCTGTGGCCAGCGCTGGGGTAGCAAAGCGTCGTAGCCGTGTGCGTCAATCCCGGCGAAGGCTGTCAGATCCAAACATCTTGGACGTTCCGAGGCGACGCTCGTTAGCGCTGCATACTCCGCAAAGACCTCGCTTGCACTTTGATAGCTGAACGCCTCGGCGAAACCCATCCGCGCTGCGACTTCGGAGATAATCCACCAATCAGCCCGAGCCTGCCCGGGCGGCTCGCGAAAGGCGCGCTGGCGGGAAATACAGCGCTCGGAGTTGGTAACGGTACCGTCCTTTTCACCCCAACCCAACGCGGGCAACAAGACGTTGGCTGACCTGCTTGAATCCGTTCGTTTAACAATGTCCGACACCACGGTAAACGGACAACGCTCAATTGCCCGGCGGACGCGATCCGCCTCAGGCAAACTTACCGCCGGATTGGTCGCCATGATCCACAAAGCTTTGATGCGGCCCTCCTCGATGGCATCGAACATGTCCACCGCCTTTAATCCAGGCTTGGCCGAAAGCCGCGGCGCATTCCAAAAATCCGCCACTGCTTGATGTCCCAAGCGATCATCGAAATCGATATGGGCAGCGAGCATGTTGGCAAGGCCGCCGACTTCCCGCCCACCCATTGCATTCGGTTGTCCAGTGACCGAAAAAGGTCCCGTACCGGGTTGACCAATGCGCCCGGTGGCGAGGTGACAGTTGATGATCGAATTAACTTTGTCGCTACCGGCGCTCGATTGGTTCACCCCTTGAGAGTACACCGTGACCGTGCGCGGATTTTGAATAAACCACTCGTAGAAGGTCGCGACCTTGTCACGCGGCAAGCCGGTTTGGGCCGCAACCGTGGCGATGTCGAAATCGGCGGCCGTCCGCCGGGCCGCGGATAAGCCACTGACATGCTCGGCGAGAAAACCGCCGTCATCCGCGCCACTTAAGAGCACGTCGCGAAGCAGCCCATTGAAAAGCGCCACATCGCTGCCCGGGTTCAGGTCCAGGTGTAAATCGGCGCCCTGCGAGGTGACGGTCTCGCGCGGGTCGATCACCACCAGCTTTATCTCACGCGCCTCACGGGCGGCCAATATGCGCTGGTGAAGTATCGGATGACACCAAGCAAGATTGGACCCGACGAGGATGATGAGATCGGCCAGCTCCAGATCTTCATAAACCCCCGGCACCACATCCTCACCAAAGGCGCGTTTGTGGCCGGCCACCGACGACGCCATGCAGAGCCGCGAATTGGTGTCGATATTGGACGACCCAATGAACCCCTTCATTAGTTTGTTGGCGACGTAGTAGTCCTCCGTCAGGAGTTGCCCGGAAACATAGAATGCAACGGAATCCGGGCCGTGTTCAGCCACCGTACGCGCAAATCGCGCGGCGACGGTGGACAGCGCCGAATCCCAATCGCTTGGCGCGCCCTCGACCTTGGGGACCAATAAACGGTTGGTTAAATCAAAAGTCTCGCCAAGTGTGGTGCCCTTGGTGCATAAGCGTCCGAAATTGGCTGGATGTTCCTGATCACCGCTAATTGAAACCGATTGGTCTTTGTTGACTTCCGCAACAATCCCACAGCCGACGCCGCAGTAGGCGCAAGTTGTTCTTACGCGACCGGTGAAAATCATTTGCCGCTTATCAGCGCCGGCGGCGAAGTCACCAAGGCTCGGTGAGGAGAGTGCCCGGCACCAAACACCCGCGAAATCACCCGAGGCAAGGACGGGCGGGTGACCGGCAGGCCGCGCATAATCCTCTGTCTCGCGCGACCTCGCTCGCGGCGAGTGAGCTGATGCGCCTCGCTAGCATTCACGATGTTTGAATTACCAACGCCGCTGCAACCGCAAATCTTTGCATCATCCGGCCAGACTGCAGCGGCCGCCGTAGGGTCCAGTGAGGTGCCCCCAGCGTAGTTTTCTCCGAAGATCAGGGTATCGCGGACATCACTGATATCGCTGCCCTCCCTGAGCTGCTGAAAAAACCACGGTCCGTCCCGCGCTTCGCCAAACAGCACCACTCCGATGATTCGATTATTTTCTATCGTTAAGCGTTTGTAGACTTGCTCAGAAGCATCGCGCAGCACGATCGCTTCACGATTGTCCCCTTCGGCAAAGTCACCCGCCGAGTAAACGTCGATGCCGGTAACCTTAAGCTTGGTTGAAACCTCTGAACCCTGGTATTCAACATTCTCATCGACGAGCTGCGCGGCGACCACGCGGGCCATCTCGTAAAGTGGCGCCACCAGGCCATAGCACTTACCGCGATGCTCTACGCATTCGCCCACCGCAAAAATCCGCTCGTCGCTGGTGCGCATGTCGTCGCCCACCACAATCCCACGCTTTACGTCTAAGCCGGCTTTTTCCGCTAAACCAACATTGGGCGTAATACCGACAGCGACAACGACCACGTCGGCTTCTAACTTGCGCCCATCGTCAAGCTCAACTCCGCTCACCCGGCCATCCCCCAAAAGCGCTTTGGTGTTGGCTTGCGTGACAACGTTGATCCCTCGAGCAACCAGCGCTTCCTCCAGCAGCATCCCAGCGGCGGTATCGAGCTGGCGCTCCATGATGGTCGGCGCCAAATGGATCACCGTGGTGGCCATACCCCTTTCTTTGAGGCCCGCCGCCGCTTCGAGCCCAAGTAGACCACCGCCGATCACCACCGCTTTACCACCTTGCTCAGCGGCCTCGATCATGGCGTCAACATCGTCGAGGTCGCGATAGCTCAAAACGCCCGCGAGCTCGACGCCGGGAAAGGGAGGAATGAAAGGTCTCGATCCGGTGGCGATTAAGAGTTTGTCGTATGTGGTGCTGGTGCCATCGACAGCCGTCACCGTTTGAGTCTTGCGATTAATATCAATAACGGGCTTGGCTTTGTGCAGCGTGATCCCCATCCGGGCATACCACTCATCACCATGAATGACGATTTCTTCAAAGCGCTTCTCGCCGGACAGCACCGGTGAGAGCATGATGCGATCATAGTTAACGCGCGACTCTGCATTAAAAATCGTAATTTGATAACGGTTTCGATCGTGCTTTAAAAGTTCGTCCAGGACCCGCCCCGGCGCCATGCCGTTGCCGATCACTACCAGTTGTTCAGCCATCTGCCTTTCCTCGCCTTGGCGCTTAGTTACGCAGCCTCTTTGCCCTTGTTGGAAGTGGTATCGCCGCCCTTTTCATCATCCTCATCAGACTTCGGTTTAGCGCCACCTTCATACTCAGCGAGGAAGTTCAAAAGCTCGCTGCGGTACTCGTAATATCGAGGGTGCTTGAGCAATTGAGCCCGGGTGCGCGGGCGCGGGATGTCAACTTCCATGATGTTGCCGATCCGGGCGTTCGGCCCGTTGGTCATCATCACCACACGATCGGCGAGTAAAATCGCTTCATCCACATCATGCGTCACACAGACTGTGGTGACCTGGGTGCGCTTCCACACCTCCATCAGCACTTCCTGTAAGTCCCAACGCGTTAAACTGTCGAGCATTCCGAATGGCTCGTCGAGCAGCAACAATTTCGGTGAGAGCGCGAATGCCCGTGCAATACCGACGCGCTGTTTCATACCGTTTGAAAGGTCGATGGCTTTCTTATCCATCGCGTTGGCCAGCCCCACACGGCTGAGGTAGTACTCAATGACCTCGCGCCGCTCGGCACGGCTGGCGTGCGGATAGACGCGTTCGACACCGAGCGCCACGTTCTCCCGCGCGCTTAACCACGGCATTAAAGAGGGTGCCTGAAAAACCACCGCCCGATCAGGGCCAGCGCGGTAAACCTCCTTGCCATCGAGGATGACGCCACCGTCGCTGATCTCGTTGAGACCGGCAGTCATCGACAATACCGTCGATTTCCCGCAGCCTGAGTGACCAATGAGCGTAATAAATTCACCACGCTCCATTTTCAGGTTGAAGTCCTCGACGACGACCAGCGGACCACTAGGCGTCGGATAAGTCTTGCCGACTTTGTAATATTCAACATAGCCCCGCGTTATGGCGCTCTTCGCGGCATCCTGATAAACCTTCGGCGGAGATTCCGGCATGAAACTCACCGGCTCAAGCTCCGGAAGCTTGCGTTCCCCGGAATCCTGCTGGCCCCGCTCATGTCCGACTTCGATCAGATAATTCGTGATCTCGGCGCGTAGCTGCTTGAATTCAGGATCAGTATTCATCGCGCCGCGGTCCCGGGGTCGCTCAAGATGGACCGCAAACTCTTTGTCCAGCGTTGCTCCGGGACCGGGGGTTAAGGGAATGACCCGATCGGCCAGCAAAATCGCTTCATCGACGTCATTGGTGATCAGAATGACCGTCTTTTTCTCGTCGGCGGAGATACGCTCGATTTCGGTTTGCAATTTCGCTCGTGTGAGCGCATCAAGTGCCGACAAGGGCTCATCGAGTAAAAGTACCTCTGGACGCATCGCCAACGCGCGAGCGACGGCGACGCGCTGGCGCATCCCACCGGATAGCTCGGCTGGTTTGCGCTCTGTCGCATGCGAGAGCCCCACCATCTCGACGTAGTGGGTGGTGATTTCCTGGCGCTCAGATTTTGCTTTTGATGCATGGACGGCATCGACCGCCAGCGCCACATTCTCAAACACCGACAACCACGGCATCAACGAATAGGATTGGAAAACCAGCCCTCTTTCGGGGCCGGGCTCGGTAATAGTGCCGCCCTTGATCAGCGCCTCACCACTGTCCGGTTCCTCTAAACCGGCAATCGTCGATATCAGTGTGGTCTTGCCCGAGCCCGAGAAGCCCACGATGGCGATGAATTCACCTTCTTCGACTGCCAGATTAACGTCTTTCAGTACTTCAAGACGCTCACTACCTACACCGTAGGATTTAGAGACATTTTTTAATTCCAAAAAGGCCATGTGCGTAACCCTGTGTTGAGCTGAATACCACTATCTGGTCGCCGAATGAGTAAATGCCGCCTGGAGGGCATACATGATGCGATCGAGCAGGAACCCGATAAGCCCGATGGTTAGAACGGCAACCAAGATTTTCGCGAGCGATAGCGACGAGCCGTTTTGAAACTCATCCCAAACGAATTTTCCAAGACCCGGATTCTGCGCCAACATCTCCGCGGCAATGAGCACCATCCAGCCGACGCCGAGCGACAGCCGCAGCCCGGTGAAAATCAGAGGCAGGGATGACGGTAGAACCAGCTTGATAACGGTTGTAGCCGTCGACAATCGCAATACCTTGGCGACATTAATTAAATCCTTATCAACCGAGGACACACCAAGGGCGGTATTGATCAGGGTTGGCCATAGCGAGCACAGCGTGACGGTAATGGCCGAGATCACCAGCGATTTCGGCATTGCATCCCACTGATCGACATAAAGGGCCGAAACCACCATCGTTACCAGCGGTAACCAAGCCAACGGGGAGACCGGCTTGAATATTTGAATCAGCGGGTTGAGCGCACCATTAACCGTGCGCGACAGTCCCGAGGCGATACCGAGCGGCACGGCGATTACGGTTGCGATCAAAAACCCCAAGGCGACCGTGAACAAACTGGTGACAATTTGATCGAGATAAGTCGGTTTACCGGTATATTTGCGCCACTTAACCCTGTCCTCTTTACCTTGCTCAACCAGCTTGGCGTTGCGTTTATCTTGGCGCTCATAGAACGCCGCGGCTTTGGCGCGCTCGGCTTTGTGATCTTCCCATAGCGCAATCGTCTGCTCCCAGACTTGCGCGGGGCCAGGAACAGCACCTAATGAGGTCTTTATTTGCGGCGCGATAACGCCCCAGGCGATGAGGAACACCAGGATCCCAATCAACGGCACGCATAATAGTTGCCAGAGTTCGCGCAATTGATGTTGCACTGAATCACCGGCGGCAATGCGAAGAATTGGCACGAGCCATCCGAGGCCCAGAATGTTGAGATAGGTCGCGGCTTTGCTGATCGCGGCAAAACGCTTCTCCCGCCGCTCCTCGGCGGCGGGGTCGACGTTCAACTCATCGGCAGTTGGATTTACGGTACTCATGTTGGTGTCCCGTTAGATTCACTCAAGTGCGTAGTTAAGGTTTTTACTCGGTGCTGGCGACCACATCGCCGCCCTTAACTTGCTCGGCACCCTTCAAGCCGATGGGAAATGCATCGATATAGTCGTTAGGTTTATGTCCGTCGAAGGCCAGACCATCGATGAACTCAGTTTGTGGCTCCCGATAGCCGTCGGTATCCCATGGGAAATCCGCCTCCGCCGCGTTCCCTTCTTCAACCAGTAGACGCGCGGCCTTTAGGTAAAGATCCGGTCGGTAGACTTTCTTGGCGACTTCGTCATACCAAGCATCATCTTTCTGCTCGGTGATCTGGCCCCAACGACGCATTTGCGAGAGATACCAAACCGCGTCGGAGTAGAAGGGATAGTTGGCGTAGTAGCGATAAAACACATTGAAGTCCGGAACTTCGCGCTTATCGCCCTTCTCATATTCGAAGGTGCCAGTCATTGAATTCGCAATGACCTCGGCGTCCGCGCCCACGTACTCCGAGCGCGCGAGGATCTCCACGGCCGCCATGCGGTTCGCGTTGTCATTCTCATCAAGCCATTTCGCGGCACGGATCAACGCTTTGGTCAAAGCAATGGTGGTGTTCGGATATTTCTCGGAGAACTCCTTGGTGATCCCAAATACTTTTTCAGGATTGTTCTTCCAGATTTCATAGTCGGTGATGACCGGCACGCCGATCCCTTTAAACACGGCCTGCTGATTCCAGGGTTCACCAACGCAGTAACCGTAAATGGTGCCGGCTTCCAAGGTCGCCGGCATCTGCGGCGGTGGTGTCACCGAGAGCAGTGCATCCGCTTGAATCTGGCCGGTAATATCGGTGCTGGAGTAGAAGCCAGGATGAATCCCGCCCGCGGCTAACCAATAGCGCAGTTCGTAATTGTGTGTCGACACCGGGAAGACCATGCCCATATTGAAGGGCTTGCCCTGCTCTTTGAACGATTCAACAACCGGCTTTAGGTAATCAGCCTTTACCGGATGGACGGGCTTGCCGTCTGCCATCGGCACGTTAGGCTTCATCATCTCCCAGATCTCATTGGAGACCGTGATCCCATTGCCGTTGAGGTCCATGGAAAACGGCGTGATGATGTGCGCTTTGGTGCCGAAGCCTATGGTGGCGGCCAGCGGTTGTCCGGCCAGCATGTGGGCGCCATCTAATTCGCCGGTGATCACGCCGTCGAGAAGAACCTTCCAGTTCGCCTGTGGTTCAATGGTGACAAACAGGCCTTCCTCTTCGAAATAGCCGTTCTCATAGGCCACCGCGATCGGCGCCATGTCGGTTAACTTGATAAACCCGAATTTCAGCTCGTCCTTCTCGACATCAAGCATCTCGGTTTCAGCGAGCGCAGTACTCGTCACCGACAAGAGCCCGACAAGGCAGGTTGCCAACCTGAAAGCCTTAGCTTTAGGGCTAACCCACCACCGATGGGTGAGGTGCTTCGTCATCTTCATCAAAATCTCCAAATTCCGCTCGGTCGGAAGTTCCCACGCTCGCCGAGCGTCGCCAAAAAAAAACGCTGCTATCGTCACCAACCAAGAGCTTGGGTTGGACGAATGCAGCGCCATTGCTGATAGCCCACCATTAGGCTAGTGGAGAAACTGCAAAGGACAGGCCAAATTGAATGACAGGAACGGTTTGTCGATTTGGATCAGTGGGTTATTAAACTCGGGCGGTGATGCTGTGCGATTGAACGCGCTGATCACGTGCACATATTTTGTGCGCTGCAACGGGCACGGTGCGGGTCAGGTGCAAATATCACTCCACCGTGAGAAGGTCGGCGGCGGTAATGATGCTCGCCGCCAGCTCAGACAGCTTAGTATTCCGATCCATCGCCATTTTTTGCATGGCACGGTAGGCCGAAGGCTCATCCATTTGCTTTTGCTGCATGAGGATCCCCTTCGCTTTATCAATGATCTTGCGCTCGGCCAGGGAGTCCTGAGACTTTTTCAACTCTTGCCGGATCCCCTGCAACTGTTCAAATCTTGCGAATGCGACATCCAATATTGGCCGCAGCCGCTCAAAGTTCACGGGCTCAGTTACATAGGCACTGACGCCTTCGGTAACCGCGTGACGAATGGTCGTCGGATCGTCTTCGCACGACACAACGACCAACGGACACACATCGGCAGCCGCATCACACAGTCCATTAAGCAGTGATTTATCGATTGCCGATAGGTGGCAGGCAACAAGGTCGAATTGTTCGACTGCGGGCGCGATCGGATAGCTTTCAGTCTTAACCTCATAACCTAAATCGGTGAGCGCCTGTTCCAGTGGCGAAACCGGCGCATCGGTTACCAGGAGAACTTGCTTCACGATCCGATCGCTTTCTCGCCTGGGCTAGCTCAGTAATTAAACTGCGCCCAAAACCAAACCTTAGTTACGTCGTTATTCTGAACGCCACCGGCTCGCGCTAACGCAGTGGCGTTGCGATCAGCATCATAGATAGCGAATTTGGTCGCTAGGGTGAAGTGCTTCTTGAATTTTCGGGCAAACAATACATTCCACTCGTCGCCATAGTCATAGCTCATATTGTCTGATTCCATCATGTGGTAGGAGACGATGACTTTGCCGCCAAACACGCCGGTACCCACTGCCGTGAAGTATGAATCTTCGATGCCGTCCACGGGGGTTGTTAGAAATCTATCCGCCCAACCTTGGAATGCGTGTGCAGTCGATAGCGGGGTTATGAATGAACCGGTGCCATTGCCTTCCAGAACCTCATGGGAAAACTTGAAGACCAGGTTCTTGAGCCACGGTTGACCCACTTTCACGCCGATGCCGCCTTCGCCGAGGAAATAATCTGCATCGTAGGACACAGGATTGCCGTCGCTATCGGATTGATGTGCGTACTCACCGGTGTAGATGACCTTGAAGGTATCGTTGAACGGATAGGCGCCATTGCCGCGAATGCCAAAGGTATCGACGGAGTTAGCAGCCGCATTCTCAATGTCCAAAAGGTAGGTGTAAGCCTCCAAGTTAAGAAAGCTAAACGGTTTACCCTGCACGTTGAATAAATGGCAGTCGCAATCAAAACGGCTTGCAGCACCGGGGGCGTCGTCGCCGAAAATCCGATTGACCTGATCGAGGTAGGCGTATTCGACTTTCAGCTTATCCGAAAATTTATAGCTGAGCCGCGCTGCGTCGTAGGTTTGCCAATTCTGGCGCCATAAGATGTTGCCGATAAACCGATGAAACGGCGCCTTGCGATAAGTTAAATCTTGCCGGCCTATCCGTATGTCGAGATTTTCGATCCCCGTGTAACGCGCGTAAGCTTGGTTTAATTCGGTCCCCGGCGGGTCGGCAACGATTGGGAAAACGCCGGCGTTGACCAAATCGAAGCCACCTTCCCGGTAGTTATCGGGGCCGAGCTGGGCGATATGTTCCATCTCGGCCAGGAAGCTGATCCCAGCCACCTTACCGCTTTCCCATCCGAGGGCGACCCGCAAGGTCGAGGCTTCAGCATCGTTGCCCGGGACGAGATCGTCATCAACATGCTCAAATCGGTAGCGCAAGTTAATCAGTGGGCGCCCTTCGGTGAACAATTTCTTGATGCTGGAATCGATGGTGTAGACCGGCTCTTCTTCGCTGGCAACAGGGCTTGCGAAGATGCTGCCTGCCAAAGCGACAGCGGTTAGAAAACAGATGAGTGAAGGTTTGGTTTTGTTAATTTTTTTCACGGCGATTTCCAAAGCTTTGTAGGTAATAATCAAAAGATGTCCGCTGATATCGACAATCAATTCGTCTTCTTGATGCCCTGCGCCGTTACAGGGATCGTTTGAATCGCGACGGTGCGAAAATGGGAGTCGTACTGCAAGAGCCAGGCCAAGCTCGCCACATTGCGCGGCTAATTAGCGCTCAGGATCGAGCGAGCAGACGCTAAGCTATTGTTATTGCAGCGGCGCTTCAGCAGAAAACGGTGTCGCAGGCCGCTCCTCTCGCCTATTTCAGCCTGGACGATTAATTGGGTCTCGGGGAATATTGCGATGCACCATATGGGACGCTTTTTCGACCCACGCACCAAGATTTATCAGGTCGCGTATCGATGGTCAGGTGGCAAACCGAAGCGTAAGCTGATCTCCGATCACAGACGGACTATAGTAGGCGCCGGGCCATTGATCGTTATTTTCTAACAAAAAACAGGCGGGTCGGATGAGCGACGACGACGACGACGATTACGAGAAAACCCAGATTTTCTTACCCAATGCGGGGCAGGAGATGCCCAAGGCGCCTGCCGCGGGTGGCGGCACAGATGCGGGCTCGTCTGCGACCCAGACCAGTGTGACCCAGACCTCGACGACGCGCTCGGCGGCAAGCAACGCGCCCGCAAAGCGCCCGTCCACCAAGTCAGACAACTCGTTGATTATCGCTGTCCTGATTGCATCAGCCACCGTGGTCGTCGCGGCCGCTGTTTTCCTGATGCTGCGTTAGCAACCCAATGAGGTAAAAGATCGTTGCGTCGCGCGGAATTCGGTGGGCCGACGATCAAAATGGTGCATTATTGCGCTCGCACATGGCCCGTGTGCCGAACGAAACGCAGAAAATGCAGCAGCGAGCACAGTCCCGACCGACATTAAGCATCGGATTACCCGTCTACAACGGTGAGCGCCTGCTCGCGGCAAGCCTGGACTCGCTGTTGGCCCAAGATTTTGAAGACTTCGAGATCGTCATCTGCGATAACGCCTCCACCGATTCGACGCGGCTAATCTGTGAAAACTATCTCGCCCTCGATAAACGCGTCCGTTATGTGCGCAACGCCGAGAACATCGGCGTATTCGCCAATTACGATCGGGTCCTGCGCCTCGCGAAAGCACCATTGTTTAAGTGGGCGGCGTGCGGCGATCTGTGCGCCAGCGATTTTTTAACCGCGTGTACAACTGTTCTCTTTGACCGGCCAGAGGTTGTTTTGGTCTCGCCGCAGACGTTGTTTTTTGCCGATCGTCCGGAGCACGCAGAGCTTCATCTAGAACCCTTTTGTGATCAGCAGAGCGACGACCCGCTCCTGCGCTTTGAGAACATCCTCCATAACCTGAGTTTAAATAACATCATGAATGGCGTGATACGTCGCGAGGCCTTGCTCCGCACGGGCCTGAACCGGGCGTTCTCGGGGTCGGATCAAAAGATGATGGCGGAGCTGGCGCTGCACGGCAAATTCGTCCAGATCCAACGCCCCTTGTTCTATCGGCGGCTAAAGATAACACCAACTCGAGTGTGACAGTGTGAATTGTAACTTGAGTGCTAACTCTTCGTTCACGCTAACTACAACACCTGTCAGCACAACCACCGTATACTTACACGAGATCCTTTGGCACCGGGGCTACCACGAGCACCATCGGGGCCCTAACAACAAGCAGACAGACAGACAAACAAACTAATCGCTGACAAGGCCAGCAAGCCACTACTATATGGGTTGTCAACTGAGCCCCAAAAGAGGGGTACGTGGGCACCCCTCGAACCCCCTCCCCATCCCTGCACGCAACCCTAAAATCATGTTGTGCACACTACAAGCATGAAAACAAAGGACAGTGATAACATACGGGACAATGCGAAACGATATTGCATAGTTGAAGAAACATCTCGGAGACAAGAAACCAATTGCAGCTAGGAATGCCAATGAAGTTGCTTTCTCATTAATCAGCCATATCTCGAAGGGTGAATTACATCAAACTAGTTATTGCATAGAGGAGGAAAATACATGAGTAGTACTCTCCCATACTTACAGGAAGACCAGTTGCTCCTTGAAAGCCGTTTGCACCGGGTTTACCCGCATCACCCTGGACCGAAGAAGATACAAGGATAAAATTGAAGCGCTCCGGACAAGAATGGTAATAAAGCACAAACACGCG
>JBCCEV010000066.1:0-21945 GCA_039030125.1 Pseudomonadota bacterium
CCGCAACGTTTCGCGATTACCTCAAGGTGAAACAGTATCTCTCGATCTGGGAAAGCGGCGACGTTTTGATTTGAAACTCGCGCGCCACGCCGTGAGCCTCGTCGGCGGCAGTCGTTGGCTCCTTAAGGACGCGACCGGCGCTACTTTCATGCTTCGACCAGGAAAGAATTTCGTTGGACGCAGCCAACAAAACGATATTTCGCTACCCTCGACCCATCGACAGATTTCCCGTCGTCATCTGCTTGTGGAGCCGACGAGCGCGACCACTGTTCGGGTCACTGACCTGTCGAGTGGCGGCACCTTCGTAACGGCCTAACTCTCTCCCAATGCCGGGAGCGTTACCGTGTTTTGCGTGGCCAAGCCGACTTCGAGTTGCCGTGCCCGCTTCGCAATCAACCCAACGATTTCGCTGATCACGCTTGAGTACCCATAGTGACTTTGTACTTCGTCGGCCACCAGCAAGGACCGGCGTTGCACATTCCCCGCGAGCGCCCTGACCCGCTCCAACACGTAGCGGGGCTTGACCCCCGCGTCGCGCGCGAATCCTAACCACGATTCACCAACCAGCCAATCGGGACGATCTTCGTGACCAATCGACAGCCCCAGCTTGTCGTTTTGGTTCGAGTAACAGTGGGACGACCAAAATCCGAAATATGGTGCCAGTCGCAAACCTTGCTCAGTGACCCGCAGCACGACATCTTTTGCTGAACCCGTCCCATGACCGATCAGAAACGAAAACGCGGCATAATCGATCAAATGCCGCACATCGAGCGCCGGTAAACTGCTCCAGCTCCGCACCAATTCAAATATCTCCGCCCAGCCCAAACCGCCTTCGCGCTCGTACTTGCGCTCCGGCCTTGTGCCACTAATTGCGCACAGGCTCTCGGCATGTCGCGCGCGGACGCCGCCCTCGGCCTCAAAGCGGTCAAATCTCGCAACCACCAATAGCGGGATCTCTGCATCAACACGATCCACGCGGGCCGTTTCGTGGACGAGGCACGCCGTTGCCAAGCTCATGCAGAAATGTTCGTTTTCGACCGACTCCTGAACCTCTTCTCGGGCAGGCTTAAATATGGTGTTGCTCAGCGCGCCCCAAAGCGGCAGCGACACCTCCCCGTTCGATTTCTCCAATGCCAGCTTGGCCCGCAGCCCAGGAAGCGCGTAGCGGATCCCCTCGACGTCTGCTAGGAGCGGGCGCAGCCGGAGCACCGCTGCTAGGTTCCTTAGATCCTCGCCGGACAAGCGGCGTCGATTTTGGCCGGGCAGCGCTACGGCATCGAACTGGACTGCACCGAAGCAATCGCCGCCAAGGTGCCTGATCAGGTCGAAGTCATTGTCGACCGACACCCCAAGCGCCACTGCGACGGCTGTTTTAGCGTTTCCTTCAGGGAGCAAATTCGCGATCCACGATCGAACCCTCGGCCCTCGATAGGGCGCTGCCCGTTTCGGAAACGCCAGAGAAACCGGTGAATGCAGGGAGGATAGATAGGATTGCGAATAGGCAAATTGCCAAGCGCCATCCGGCTCTACGGTTAGGTACCCAGCCAACAGGCCATTGTTATGAACATTAAGAGAGTCGCTCACTCGCGATCAAGCCAATTCTTAGTTACCAATAGGTCAATTTTGAACCCAAGGGCTGCAAGCACGAGAAGCGTCTTGCCAAGTTCCACCGTCGCTTTACCGTTTTCCAGATCCGAAAGGAAACGAGTCCCGACATCAGCCAAGGCAGCCAGTTCAGCCTGCTTGAGCCCAGACTCGCGGCGGCGTTGCCGAATTTTCCGGCCGATAGCTTCAATATTCATAGGAGTACGGGAATATTCTAGGGAAAATGAATCCGTTAAACATATAATAGTCCTATACGCACAGATTATGCACATTAAAGTCCAATAGCGTGACTAAACTCCTCTACGGGAATATTCTTATACGATGCGCTAATCGGCGTGCCGCCGAACGAAGCTTCTCTTCGGCCCGCATTTCAAAGTCATCAAGGTCGCCGGCGACATCCAGGCAAGATTCCATGGCCGCAAACCGTTTGTCATTTACGTATTGGTCATCAATGGTGCCGCCGATCGCAGCGACACGGATTTCGGTGCCCTCGAGGGCCCTGCATACGCCACTGAGAACCTTGCCCCGGAATGATTGAGCGTCGATTCTGCCTTCCCCCGTCACCACCCAATCGGCGCCTTTGATCGCTGCGCTAAAGCCAATTTGATCGAGTACTAAATCAACCCCACGAACCAAGCGCACGTGCGGTAAAAGGCTCGCTAAGCCGGCGGCGATCCCACCGCCCGCGCCAAAACCCCGGCGATGACGAAATCGCCGGCGCGTGCGGCGTTCTAGATCGCCATAAAGACGTGAGAGTCCCGAGTCGATAAGACGGATGGTTTCCGAATCGGCGCCTTTCTGCGGTCCAAATATCCGCGCCGCGCCCAGCGCGCCGATCAGTGGATTTTCCACGTCACTCGCAATAGTGACGTCGATATTCGATGTCACCTGGGTCAGCGTCCCAATATTAATGACTGGCGCGCCACGCAAAATTGATGCATTCGCAGGCACAAATGCTGCTCTGCCCGCTTCATCGGTGACGCGGGCGCCTAAAGCCTGCAGCACACCCAAACCGCCGTCCATTGAGGCCGTCCCCCCAACGCCAAGGATCAAAGCTTTGGCGCCCTGTTCGATTGCATCGACAATCATTTCGCCGAAGCCGAAACTCGTCGCCCGCCACGGATCTCTCGCGGTTGCCCCAACCAGTGTGAGACCGCATGCTTGCGCCGCTTCCAAAACGGCCGTAGCACCGCCATCGATGAGTCCATACTTCGCCACGATCCGCTGACTGTGCGGACCGCATACCTGAATTTCGCGGTAATGGCCGCCTCGGGCGGTGGTCAGTATTTCAGTTAGGCCTTCGCCACCATCGGAGAGCGGCATCAAAACGACATCGAGACCGTCCACCTCGCTCTTAAGACCTGCGGCTATCGCGGCGGCGGCTGCCGCGGCCGTCAACGTTCCCTTGAACGAATCAGGCGCAATAACGATCTTCATTAATTTCCAACCACACCCGCCTCCCACCTGACGCGCAGTGCCAGGCACTCACAGGAGCAACGATACTAGCGGTAATTATGCGCCGAAACGCAGCGGCGCGCGTGTCGTGCGTGATCGCGAGGACCGAGATTGTTTTATTAACGCAGTACGCACGCGCACCTCATTGGCATGATCGAGCTTGCGCCCGCCTTCGCCATAGAACGTCACCTCGGCACTAACTCGTGCACCAACGGGTTCGCCGTCAATATAGGCAATCCGATTGCCAACAACTGCCGGTACGCGAACACCGGGAGTTAGGATACTGGTTAGATTGCACGGATCACATGCCGCCACTACCACCAACAGTTGCTCGTTAGTGGCGCGGTACTTGCGCAACAAGCCCAAGGCATCGGGAAGCGCAAACTGTTCTCCGGTCGCAGCAGCGACGAACCGACCACCCCTCACGCGGCCGGCAGCTTCCAATCGCCGCAATGCCCAAACGAGGTGCCGCCACGGCGGCAAATGCGATTCACGGTCGATAAGCTTGCGAAACAACACGCCATAACGACGTAGCAGGTTGAGCGCGAGAGTTTCGATCGCATCTTCGTCCAAACTTGAATCCTTGCTTGTCCCGAGTTTCCGGTTGCGAACCAAGTCCCAACGTCCGGCGCTGTCCAAACCCGGTAACGCGTTGCGGCGCCTGGCACCGTAACCACTGCGCAGACGCTGCGGACGCACTAAGGCTCGCAGTCCGGTAAAGCTATCGCTTGTTATCAAGCCCGCGCCAGCGAGTTCGCTAAGCGCAGCCTCACACTGGGTCGGCGGCATGTGTGCATCCTGCGCAAGATCGTCGAAAAACATCGCACCTTGCTTGTTCAACAACTCCCATACAATCGTGGCGCTCGTGCTAACGCTTGCCGGCGCTTGCCAATTACTCGTCGCTGTCCAATCGCCGAGTTCACGACGCGGCACCAGCGTCATCGGCGTTGATTTTAGAGGACTAGAACCCGCACTCTTGGCAGCACGTTGCTTTGGTGAAAGCCGAAGCCAGGTAAAGCGGCCCGAAGCGACTAGAGTATCGAGATAATCCTCGCGATAATCGGTTAATCGCGCACCAAGGAGTTCCGCGTCCCAGGCCCCGGCGGCGGTTTCAAATCCAGCCAATGCCTCCAGGCGCGCGGCCAGGCCTTCGGGTCCGGCGACTTTGTCCCCGCTCAAACCTTGCCAGGCAAATAAAAACCGCTGGTAGCAAGCCGCATCGACTGGCTCTATCTCCTGGCGCAATCGCTTGATGGTATACCGATGGACCCGTGCTAGTAGGGTGCGGTCACACCATTGAGTCTCGTCGATTTCAGAATCAAACTTTCCACGAAGAAGGATCCCTTGTTGCTCCAAAGCGGCCAACTGTGCCAGTGCTGTCTGTTCAGAAATCCTGAACACATCCTTGAGAGAGCTCAGCGTGATCGGCAAAACCAATTCAGCGCGGCTACGCATCAATCTCATTAGCGCATCTTCGAACGGTAGGCGCTCAACCGCACGCTCAGTTTTTTTGTCGTTGAGGTGGTCGCAGAACGAGAACGCTTCTTCCTCGCGCTCTGTTGCTACCCAATGTGAGTCCCCCTGCAACAAAAATTCTTTGCAACGGCCGGCTGCTTGTAGCGCGTCTCGCCAGCGCTCCAACCCCTCGAAAGATTCATGTTGCGCCAAAGCTCGAAGATCACCCGCGGTAACGAACCCCAGCATCACGATCGCTTCGTGCAGCTCGTCGCTATCGCGCGGTGCAGGCCAGATCTCGGATTGAACGCGCGCAATCGCGGCTTGATCCAGTTGGCCCAGATCCGATGCCGTTTTAGGGTCCAACCAGCGGCGGCTGTTAACCGCTTGCGTGCGTCGTTCTTCTAACGGTGCGTCATCGAGAAACGCATAAAAATTCGCGTTCAAGACCCCCATTGCAAACGGAGAAGGCTCGGTCACGTCGCGACAGACCAACGTTTTTTCATCGCTTTCGATAGCTTTAAGCAGCTTCTCCAAACCTTCGATATCCATCGCATCACTTAAGCAATCCTCAACGGCCTGAAAAACAAGTGGATGCTCTGGCACCTCGCGCTTACCGCTTAGGTTTTCCGCGCAGGCCAATTGGTCAGGGAAAATTAGCGCGATAAGGTCTTCGGCGTGCATACGCTGTAGCCTTGCCGGAACTTTTTTGCCGCTCCTGAACCGCTGCATCGCAAGCGCGCAACTTGCGACCCAGCGCCATCGAATCGTAAACATTGGGACGTCAAGCAGAGCCTGCGTCAAAACTTCGCGGACACTCGTCGATTGCAAAAACCGCCAGACGTCTTCGAGCGCAAAGCTGTGAACAGCGCCCAAAGAAATAACAATTGCGTCTTCAATGGCGGCAGCCTGTAGTTCGAAATTGAACGTCCGGCAAAAACGTTTGCGCAGCGCCAATCCCCAAGCTTTGTTGACGCGGCTGCCGAATGGACTGTGCAATACCAACTGCATGCCGCCGGAATCATCAAAAAATCGCTCCAACACAATCGTGTCCTGGGTCGGCATTGCTTCCAATGCCCGATAACCGGCCACCAGATAATCTGCTGCCTGCCGCGCACCATCGAGCGGACAACCAGGCGCGAAATCCATGATCGCTTTATTGACCTCATCCATGCTTGCGCCATCGTCCGCGACGCGTGCAACCGCTTTACGCAACTCGGAGACGGTTACCGAAAGCTCCCGGCTTCTGGCCGGGGCCTCACCAAACCAAAATGGCATGTTAGGAGGTTCGCCGGCGGCGTCTTCGACACGCAAGCCGTTGGACTCAACCTTCAACACCCGCCACGATGTATTGCCCAACTGGAAAATGTTGCCGGGCAGACTCTCGATGGCGAAATCTTCGTTAACGGTGCCAACAAACTCGCCCCGCGGTTCGGCAACGACATCGTAATCTGCGTTATCCGGGATCGCTCCCCCACAGGTAACAGCCGTCAAACGAGCACCTTTTCGGGCGCGCGCCAAACCGTTAACCCGATCCACGTGGAGGTACGCACTGCGACGACCATGAGCAAGGCTAAACCCATCGCTCAACATATCAAGCACTTGCTCAAAATGTGCGCGATTGAGATCCCGATAAGGCGCTGTCGATTTGGCTAGCGCATAGAGATCATCGAGGCGCCACTCGCCGCTCGCGACCTCGGCAACGAGCTGCTGAGCGAGAACATCCAAGGGACCAGGCGGCACGATCAACTCGTCAAGTTCGTCTCGCTTAATCATGCTGAGCAACGCAAGACACTCAACGAGGTCATCAGGTGTTTGCGGAAACAAGCGACCTTTGGGCGTACGGTCTAGCGCATGTCCTGAGCGTCCGATCCGCTGCAGCAACATCGCCACCGTGCGTGTCGCGCCGAGTTGGCAAACCAGGTCTACATCGCCGATGTCGATACCGAGTTCTAAAGAGGCCGTCGCGACGAGAGCTTTCAACTCCCCCTTCTTTAGCCGCTGCTCGGCAAGCAGACGGCGTTCTTTAGACATGCTGCCATGATGAGAACAAACCCATTGCTCACCGACTCGCTCGGCAAGTGCCCGCGCGATCCGCTCTGCTAAACGACGCGTGTTAACAAACACCAAGGTGGTGTGATGCTGATCGATGAGCTCGGCAATCCGATCGTAAATTTCCGCACTAACCTCGCCTGCCATCACCGGTTCTAGAGGTGACGGTGGAATTTCAATCGCGACGTCGCGATCGCGCGCATGTCCTTCATTAATGATCTGGCAATGTTCGCCACAACACAGAAAGTCGGCAATTCGTTCGATGGGACGTTGGGTCGCCGACAATCCGATTTTCAATAATTTATGCGGAACCAACGCTTGCAGTCGTGCCAGGCTCAAACTCAAATGCGCGCCCCGCTTGTTGCCTGCCACCGCGTGGATCTCATCAACAATGACAGTTTTAACGTGCGCCAGCATTTCGCGTCCGCCGTCGCTCGTTAACAATACATAGAGCGATTCAGGCGTGGTTACCAAAATATGCGGGGGCCGCTTGCGCATTTGCGCTCTCGCGGCCTGCGGCGTATCGCCGGTGCGCACTGCGGTCCGGATGTTGGGCCTGGGTCTTCCAAGCGCATCGCTGGCCGCGGTAATACCGGCAAGCGGCACTTCGAGATTCTTATTGATATCGTTGCTGAGCGCCTTGAGCGGCGACACATAGAGGACTTCAACGGCGTCGTCGAGGGGCTCCCGAGAAGCCTGAGTCACCAAACGGTCGAGGGCCACCAAGAACGCGGCTAGCGTTTTCCCCGAGCCGGTCGGCGCTGCCACCAATGTATTGTGACCTTGCCCAATAGACTCCCAGGCAGCGGCTTGACAGGGTGTCGCGGTTCCAAAGGCGTCATCAAACCAATGTTGAACCGTTGCCGTGAACTGCGGGTGCCGCGCCATCATCACATTATGGCCAGCTCACGCCCCGTGACCAAGCGTTTTCGCGCTCAAGTTACACTACCTGAAGGAGGACTTTGCCTATGAATGAAAAGCACTTGCAGGCTAATTTTCAACCGATCGGTTATGTTTATCACGACACGCCGGATACCGACGTTTCCAGACAGCGCCGAGTCCTTGAGTCGGCGATCGTCATCGAGCCTCAGTATCGCTTGGCGCTAACGGGGATCGGCGATTATTCTCACCTTTTTGTGATTTTCTGGCTTCACGAATCTCCAGCGCCAGAGCAATTATTGGTCCACCCCCGGGGAAAGGACGAGTATCCCCTAACCGGCCTTTTGGCGACGCGCGGGCGCAGCCGGCCCAACCCCATTGGCCTGGCCGTCGCCGAACTGCTGGCCTGTAACCTCGACGCTGGCGAACTCCGCGTTCGCCGTGTGGATGCCTACTCCGGCACCCCCATTCTCGACCTTAAACCTTACGATACTTACGACATTTTCGAGAAAGTCTCCGTACCTCCTTGGTTCTCAAAGAACTCATCTCGATGAAAGACTCGTAGATCAGGGGAACCTCACATAGAATAGAGAATCATAGAAGAGTCTATTAGGGTTACGGCCACATCCGGACAATGGCAATCCGCGCGCAAACGACATTATTGGCTCGTCTTTGCCTCATCTCGCTCGGGCTGATGGTGTTGGGGCCGGACGGCCGGGCGGCGGACGACAAGACGTTCCAGAACTGGTCGTTGCGCTGCGATACGGTCACCACCGAAGGTCAAGCCGGCTGTTTTGTCTATCAGGATTTGGTGCTGCGCGAAGATGGCCAACGGGTAATGCAATTCGCGGTAGGTTATGTCCAGGGAACCAACGCGCCCGTTGCATTGCTGAGTCTGCCCCTTGGAATTTCACTGCCGCCCGGCGCGCAACTGGAGATCCCTGAGCGCGAGCCCATTGAGATTACGATCGAACGCTGCGATCCGACAGGCTGTCGCGGTGGTTTTCGGATTGAAGACGAACTGCTCGCAGCGCTGCTCGCCGCGCAGACGATGACCATCACGTTTCACGATAGAAATCGTAAGCCGATTCAAGTGCCTTTATCGATGGCCGGATTCACGGCGGGATTCGCGGCTCTGCCCGACGCTGGTGAGTTGCCCAGCGCTCTAGCTAGACCCTCTTTATAGCTGCCAATCGCCGGGCGCCAGCCAAGGCGCTCAAAACTAAGTTGCGGATCACAAGTGCGCGACCCCCGCACCCGTGTTGCCCCGGCGAATTGCGGCGCCGGCGCTCCCAGCAACTCAGCGGTATGCGCATAAAGGTGCTTGCGCAACACAGGCGACCCATCGGTGACGAGTTCAACCGCATAGGCATGCTTTGATTCAGCATGCGCGGTCAGCGCGGCCGCGGCATCATCGACATAAATTAGGTTGATCGTTTCATCACCGTTGCCATCGAAGGATTCACCAGCGCGAAGCTGACGTTCGCCGATGATACGGCCGGGGCCGTATAGCCCGGCGAGACGGCAGATCCGAACCATTGACCCCAAGCGCTGCCACGCGCGTTCAATGCCGAAAATACGGCGGGCCCGATCATTGTCCAATTTTGGAATCGTTGCCGCACTCACTTGCTCTCCAAGACCCTCTCCATAGACACCGGTGCTTGAAGCCACCACGATTCGCGCCAATCGTTCCTCAAACGCGTATCTCAATACTTCTATAACGGTATCGAGGTGTCCGTCGGCAAGTGCCGATGGCGGCAATAAAAAAAACACCCTGATTTGATCATGGCGCACATAATCCCGAAGTGCGGCAGCGAAAACGCGGTTATCGAAGATGTCGACGGCGCGTGGATGAGCCCCGCAGTTCTCCAATCTTGCATGTCGAGCGTTGGACCGAGTTAGCGCGCCGACCTCTAACCCTGCCCCGCGCAACTGCTCGGCGAGAACGCAACCGACAAATCCCGCCCCAATTATCAAATTGAAATACTGCATTGGACACCAACGCCGAATGAGGGGCGCGAAAGAGTAAAACTTAGGGTTGTGGGGGCATGGTATCATCCGCGAACGAGTTCTTTTGTTGGCCTCATAGCAGGGGGAGGATAGGCTTTGACTGCACCTTTCGAAGTTCCGCAAGACGGTGCAAAGATCACCATTTCGAACGGCAAGCTAAACGTTCCGGACAATCCGATTTTGCCCTTTATCGAGGGCGACGGTATCGGACCCGATGTGTGGCGCGCGGCGAGTCGCGTACTGGATGCCTCGGTCGCG
Organism: Pseudomonadota bacterium; assembly: GCA_039030125.1. Taxonomy (GTDB): domain Bacteria; phylum Pseudomonadota; class Gammaproteobacteria; genus JBCCEV01. Next base: position 9,715 of record JBCCEV010000066.1, read on the forward strand.
AAAGCCTACGGCGGCAACCGAACGATTCACTGGATGGAAATCTTAGCTGGCGAAAAGGCTCATAATCAGACTGGTTCGTGGTTACCAGAAGAAAGTTTGGACGCCTGCCGAGAGTATTTGGTGGCCATCAAAGGGCCTCTAACCACCCCCATCGGCGGCGGTATCCGCTCTCTGAACGTGGCGTTACGCCAGATCTTGGATCTTTACGTCTGCCTGCGACCCGTGCGCTGGTTTGCTGGCGTCCCGTCACCAGTGCGCAGTCCTCAAAACGTCGACATGGTGATTTTTCGCGAGAACACGGAGGATATCTACGCCGGCATCGAATTCGAGGAAGGCACCCAGGAGAATAAAAAGTTTCTCGAGATACTTGAGCAAACGTTTCCAGATCTGCATAAGAAAATTCGATTCCCGGGCTCCGCGGGGATCGGCATCAAGCCGGTTTCAAAGGAGGGCACCTCGCGCTTGGTGAAAGCGGCCATTCAATACGCGATCGATAACCAACGTAAAAGTGTCACCTTTGTCCACAAAGGGAACATCATGAAATTCACCGAAGGCGCCTTTCGGAACTGGGGTTACGAACTTGCCGAAGGTGAATTCGCCGACCACACCTATACCTGGGACCAATACGATCGAACGGCTGCCAAAGATGGCGGGGCCGCGGCCAACGAAGAGCAATCCGCGGCACTCGCGAGCGGCAAAATATTGGTCAAAGACGCGATCGCCGATATCACGCTCCAGCAAGTTCTAACGCGCCCAACGGAATTCGACGTTATCGCAACGATGAATCTAAATGGTGACTATCTGTCCGATGCCTTGGCGGCGCAAGTCGGCGGTATTGGGATCGCGCCGGGCGGCAATATCAACTACGACACCGGTCACGCCATCTTCGAAGCCACGCACGGCACCGCGCCCAAATACGCTAATCAAGACAAGGTTAACCCCGGTTCGGTGTTGCTCTCCGGAGAGATGATGCTGCGGTATATGGGATGGCCCGAGGCCGCTGACCTCATCATCAGCGCCATGGACAAAACCATCAGCGAAAAAACGGTGACCTATGATTTCGCTCGCTTGATGCCCGAGGCCAACGAAGTCAAATGCAGCGAGTTCGCAGACGCTCTGATCGCCAATCTATAAGCAGCCCGGACCCTAAAAGTGCATGCTCAGCTCGACGAAGCTAGCGTTGTCCAGGCCGCACAAAATATCCATCTAGCGTTCGCGAACTACAACAGTAATTTCCGCCGCATCAGCAGGCGCGCGCGCGACCGCTTTGAACAACGCGATTGGTTAGGCGGGCGGCGTGATCTCAGCGAACGGATAGAACTTTACGAAAAATCCGTGATGCGCAGCGTCGGCGCGCTGCGCCGCGAGCACGGGGCGGTTATCGAGGGGACTGATTTCTGGCAGGCCGTGCAGCCACTTTACTGGACCCGCACTGACGATATTCCCGACGGCGAGTTCGCGAAAACGTTTTTCAATTCGGTCCGGCGCGGCCTGCTGCGCGAACTCGATCAAGATCCGACAACCGTCTCGGACACGGCCGACGTGGTATCGAAAGAATCCCCCACTCGCTACCCCACTCAGCCTCTACACTATATTTGCTGGAACAATTTTGAAGCTCAACTCGAAAAAATCTTCGAGGATTTCAAATTCAATACCGCTTACGCCGATCGCGCGGCGGACATCGAGTACATCCGCGCGATGGCTGCCAACCGTATTGGCGAGCAGCATTTAAGTGACCAGTCGATCCGACGCATCGAAATGATCCATGATGTGTTCTTCCAATCCATGCGGGCCTTCTTGGTCGGCAAATTATTCTGGGCTGATCAGAGTTGTCCGTTCATTGTCGTATTCGAAAACGCCGCCGAGGGCGTTCGCGTCGAAGCGGTGCTGATGACGAGCGACGAAGTGAGCGTGTTATTCGGATACACGCGTTCGTATTTTTTCGTCGACATCGACCCCGTAGAAGGCGCGGTACAGTTCATTAAGTCGATGGTGCCCCATAAACCTATCGACGAAATCTATACCGTGTTGGGCCGGGCACGACAGGGCAAAACCGAGCGCTACAGATCCTTCACAACCCATTTGCACGGCTGTGACGATCGTTTTGTGATTGCCGAGGGCGACCGTGGCCTCGTGATGTTCGTCTTCACGCTGCCGTCCTACGATCTGGTTTTCAAAATTATTCGCGATAACTTTGGCTATCCTAAAAATGTAAGCCATGAGGAGGTAAAGAAGAAATATCGTCTAGTATTTCAACATGATCGGGCGGGCCGCCTTATCGACACTCAAGAGTTCAGGAACATCGAGTTTCCAAAATACAAATTCTCGCCTGACTTGCTTGACGAGATGCTGGCTGATTTATCCCATACCGTGCACGTCGATGGCGACCAGGTTGTCTTCGATCATATTTACACGGAGCGACGCCTGATCCCGCTCAACCTTTATCTGCGCAACAGCCCGCAGGCGGCAGCTCAGGCGGCGATAATCGATTACGGCCAGGCCATTACCGACCTCGCGCTAACAAACATATTTCCTGGCGATCTACTACTCAAAAACTTCGGCGTATCGCGCCTAGGGCGTGTGATTTTTTACGACTATGACGAACTGACCCTGGTTACCGACTGTAACTTTCGTGACGTCCCACAGGCCCGATCGTTGGAGGACGAAATGCGCGCCGAAAGCTGGTTTCATGTTGACGACGACGATATCTTCCCAGAGGAGTTCCATCGCTTCCTGCCGATCGAGCCTGCCCTGATGGATGCCTTCATGCAGCATCACGGTAATCTGATGACCGCCAATTGGTGGCGAGACATTAAGTCGTTGCATCTGGGCAACGCGGCACCTGAGGTTGCGCCCTATTACGGTTTAACCGCGGGACGCTACGATCAGAAAGCCGGACGTATCTACCAAACCTAGAAGCCAGATGCCGTATTCCTAGCGTTTGCGGCGCGAGGCGGATATTATCGCGCGCCACGCGTGATCTCACAGGTTAGCGAATGCTCCAAACAACGGACGATGTCCGTATCGAGAATCTTCGACCTCTACTGCCACCGGCGATATTGATTGAGGAGATCCCGGTCACCGAGCAAGCCTCCAATGTTGTGGCGAACGCACGGCGTGCTACCGATTCGATCATAAAAGGAAGCGACGACCGACTTTTAGTTGTCTGCGGGCCGTGCTCCATCCACGATACCCGAGCCGCACTCGAATACGCCGACCGCTTGCACAGTTTGGTTGCAGAAACAGCCGATGCGCTCTTCATTGTCATGCGCGTCTATTTCGAGAAGCCGCGGACAACCATTGGCTGGAAGGGGCTCATCAACGATCCGAATCTTGATGGCAGCTTCGATATCAACAAAGGATTGCGAACCGCGCGTCAGTTGCTACTCGATCTCGCGCATCGAGGCCTGCCAGCCGGTACTGAATTCCTCGATGTCATCACACCCCAGCACGTCGCCGATTTAATCTCCTGGGGCGCAATTGGCGCACGCACCACAGAAAGCCAGGTACACCGTGAGTTAGCATCGGGCTTGTCCATGCCAATCGGTTTCAAAAACGGCACTGACGGCAACATCCAGATCGCGCTTGACGCCATCGGCGCCGCCAAAAACCCTCACCATTTTCTGTCGGTAACAAAACTGGGGACTGCTGCAATCGTGACAACCGCCGGCAATGATGCTTGCCACGTGATCCTGCGCGGCTCGAGTGCAGGCCCTAATTTCGACGCCGAGTCGGTCGCCGAAACCGCCGCCAAGCTTGCCCGCTCGGGACAAATCGATCGCGTCATGATCGATTGCAGTCACGGCAACAGCCGCAAGGATCATGAACAGCAACCTAGTGTTGCCGCAGCGATCGCCGAGCAGATCGCACAAGGCTCTCATTTAATCAGCGGCGTAATGCTGGAGAGCCATCTCAAAGAGGGGAAACAGAATCACGCCGACGGAACGCCCTTGGTTTATGGGCAAAGCATCACCGATGCGTGCATGTCATGGGAGACGACTGAACCCGTATTGGCACAGCTCGCAGACGCGGTTCGCGCACGGCGCCAGAACTCTTGACGATGCGGCGCGTCTTGGCGTCGCTCCTGGCCGTTTTTTTTATTGGCGCCGCGAGCGCCACCGTTCGTGTGGTGTCGCTCAACCTGTGCACTGATTCGATGTTGTTCGAATTAGCTGATCACCAGCAAATCGCGTCGGTTTCTTATCTTTCGCGAGACTCAAATCTCTCACCGCACGCGCGGCGTGCCGCCGCGCTGCCCGTCAATTACGGTGGCATCGAAGAAATCCTATTGTCACGACCAGATCTTGTCATTACCGGCTCGAACACCTCGCTCTATAGCGCCGCCCTAGCCCGTGACCGGGGGCTGCAAGTCGCGATATTCGACCCTGCATCCACGCTAGAAGGCTATTGGAAAAACCTTCAACGTTTGGCGGACTTACTCGGCCACCGCGAACGGGCGAGTAACCTCATCAAAGCAATGCAGACGCGTCTTCAGGCACTCCCTGAGCCGGATACTAATCATCCGCGCCACGTCTTGATCTATCTTCCAAACGGTTACAGCCCGGGGCGCGGGACACTGCCAGACGATCTGATTCGTCTGAGCCACGGGCACAATGCTGCCGAAACCTCCTTCCCTGGCCAGCACACGATCTCCCTCGAAGCGCTGCTCATCACCCAGACGCTCGATCTGATCGTGTTCGCAAGCCACCAAAGTCCCACGGCGTCACTCGCCCGTCAGCACCTTGAACATCCCGCGTTCGGCGCGATGCCACGCGTCAAACGCCTGGAAGTGCTCCAGCAGACGATGACCTGCGGAGGCGCTGTCAACCTGATCGCGATCGAAGCGATAAACGCGGCTCTCAGGCAATGAAGGCTAAGACCCGTAAACCTTGGCTAGCGCTCAATGCGCAAACCTATTTGGTGTTGTCGTTGAGCATTCCTGTGTTGTTTTTCCTTCATTTGAGTATTGGACCAGCGTCGAAAACCGTTTTCTCTTTATTACCGTCATTGATCCAATCAACAGATGACGAACTTGCGCTCATTCTTTTGCAGATCCGTCTCCCGCGGGCATTGCTGGCCTTACTGATCGGTATGGGCTTGGGATTATCGGGTGCATGCCTACAGAATCTTTTTCGTAATCCGCTCGCCGAGCCCGGGATCATCGGAGTTTCCGGTTGCGCCGCGCTTGGCGCAACCGTGGTTTTCTATTCCGGCATGAGTGCGTGGTGGTCTTGGTCGCTGCCCATCGCCGCCATAGTCGGCGCCCTCATGGGGGTCGCGCTGCTTTATTTGATCGCAGGTTTCAATCATCGTTTAGAAACCTTGATCCTGGCGGGTGTGGCAATCAACAGTTTAGCGGGCGCGCTAACCGTGCTCGCCCACAATCTTTCGCCCGATCCGTTCGCCGCGTACGAGATGTTTTTTTGGCTGCTGGGTTCCCTTGAAAATCGCAGTATGGCGCACTTCGTGATGGCCGCACCTTTTATCATTGCCGGCTCGATATTTTTATTTCTGGTGCGCCGCGAGCTGGATGTCTTAGTTCTCGGCGACGATGTGGCATGCTCGCTTGGCGCATCGCTTAACCGGATCCGGCTGGGTGTGATCTTCGGTAGCGCACTAATTATTGGAGCCAGCGTCGCGGTCGCCGGTATCATCGGATTTGTAGGCTTAATTGTTCCGCACATTTGCCGACAATTCGTCGGCACGCGAACCACACCGCTCATGCTCTCGAGCGCCCTTGCAGGCGGCGCGCTGTTGCTGCTAGCTGATGTAGCCACCCGCGCAATGGACCCGGCCGCAGAATTGAAATTAGGGGTGGTCACCGCATTGGCGGGCGCGCCGTTTTTCCTTTTTCTAGTGCTGAGAGCCCGCCAACGTGACTAATCTGCAAATCGCGGCTAAATCTGCAATCGTTAACGGTTTTTGCCTTAGCAAAATCAATGCTGTGATTGACTGCGGGGAATTCGTGGGGATTGTCGGACCTAACGGCGCGGGCAAATCCACCCTGCTGCGCGTGATCGCTGGACTTACGGAACGCGGCGGATTCCGCGTCGAATACACCAACCGTGCACTCCATGAGATCCCCCGATTTGAGCACGCAAGGTTGCGGGGCTATTTGCCCCAGAACCCAGATTTTCATTGGCCAGCGAGAGTTTTCGACATTGTCTCCCTGGCGCGATACCCCCATCGATACACCGCGGAGAACGAAACTTCGCACACGATTATTGACAACGCGCTGCGAGCGGCGCGGATCGAACAATTGCGGGAACGGATGGTCGATACACTGTCTGGCGGTGAACGCACTCGCGTGCATCTCGCCCGTTTACTGGCCGGGCAGCATGAGGTTCTGCTTCTCGACGAGCCCACCGCTGACCTCGATGCAAATCACGCCAACAGCGCGTTGGATCTGTTAAGACGCGTTGCCAATGACGGTACGATAGTGATCTGCGTTTTGCACGACCTCGATGCAGCTTTGCGCTATGCCGACAAAATTCTGTTTATGAACGACGGCACCCAAATCGCCTTTGGCCCACCGGATGATGTCTTAAATGACGCGAACATTTACGCGGGCTTCGCAATGGCCGTCTCCAGGCATGAGGTAAACGGTGAGTCGCGACTGTTGCTTAGCGGCGCCCGCAATTCTGCAACGCCAGGAGATAACCGATGAAATTTGGTTTGTGGTACTCATTTAGAAACCCAGAACAATGGCGGATCCCCTACGTTGACTTGTATCGCCAACACCTGGAACAAATTGAATGGGCCGAGACGATTGGCTACGACGACGTGTGGCTAACCGAGCACCATTTCTGTGACGACGGGCACGCACCATCGATTTTGCCGTTAGCCGCAGCGGTTGCCGTGAGAACGCAAAGAATCAGGATCGGCACCAGCGTTCTGTTGCTGCCGTTGCATCACGCGGTACGAGTCGCCGAGGATGTCGCGACGATCGACATTCTCTCCGGCGGTCGATTCGAACTTGGTGTGGGCGTTGGCTACCGGCCGCAAGAATTTAGCGGTCTCGACTTCAATCCCGCCGATCGTGCATCGCTAACGGACGAGGGGTTGGCAATCATCACACGTCTGCTGGATGGTGAAACGCTCGATTTCAAAGGCAAAAACTATGTGATTGAAGGGGCAAAGCTGGAACCCCCTGCCGTGCAACGCCCTCGCCCGCCGCTATGGGTTGGTGGGTTTGCCGCGGCCGCCGCCCGGCGCACGGCTCAATATGCCGACGGTTATATTGGCACCGGCGATATGGTCGAACAGGTAAAGCTCGTCGAATCGGCATGGGCAAAGGCCGGCCGCGAGGGCAAGCCCAGGTTGGCCGGCGGACATTTTTGGCTCATCGTTGCCAAAGATCCCGAACGAACCTTCGAGGCGGTCGCACCACACGTTCTTTATCAAATCCAAATCTACAACCAATGGCTCGCGGATGCCGGACAGGCGCTTTTTCCGCCGTGTCCGGACATCGCGGCGCTGCGGGATTTAGGCGTTCTTCAGGTGCTGCCGCCGAGCGCGGCGGTCGACTTAATTGGTTCCTATATAGAAAGCACGGGGATTGAGCGCTACTACAACTGGACGGTGCCGCCGGGTTATGCGGTCGAGAAAATGAATGAGCATCTGGCGCTGTTCGCCGAGGAAGTGATCCCTCAACTGCGTTAAAAGAAAAACTCATATTCTTATTTCTTATAATAATTTATCTTTATATGACGTAGGAAGCCATAATCCGATAACCTAATCATTGGGATCCGGACTATGGCAGCACGACCTTCGAGCGCGGCGATCGCTGCAGGCACGCAGACGCAAGCGGCTCGCCTGATTGAACCGCAAACCATAATCGCGCATGAGTTGGCCCACGCACATCGCCCCATTATCACGACCAACTTTAGACCCGGCGCGATTGTCCTTATCCACATGGTGGTGCAAGAGCGGGCCGATATTCCAGTCGTTTGGATTGATAGCGGATATAACCGGCCGGAAACCTATCGTTACATCGAGCGGATGCGACATCGCCTCGATCTCAATCTCAAGACCTACCTACCGCGAAGAAGCAAGGCTCATCGAGATGCGCTCGACAACGCACGAATACCCAATGTGGAAGACGACGACTTTGAGAAGTTCGCTGAAGAAGTAAAACTTGAACCCTTTGATCGCGCTCTACGGGAAATTACCCCTGACGTTTGGTTCACTGGGATCCGTGCCGATCAAAATCGTTTCCGACGCGAGTTGGGCGTGACCTCCGAAGGCCCGTACGGAATCAAGAAAGTCGCGCCATTACATCACTGGCATCCACGCGACCTTCACCGCTACCTGATAGTTCATGACCTGGAAGATAACTCTGAGTATTTTGATCCGACCAAGCCTGAGCCCCATCTTGAATGTGGTGTTCAACTGCTGGGAAAGCCAGGCTATTTTTCCAATGGAAGTGGGATCTAGAGGGGCGCTCGCCAGCCAGATCTGACCGAGCCCTTGTCCGCGTCCCGTCAGACTTGGTGGGTCGGTCGATCCAGTGTCTGCGCAACCGGAATGGCTTCCATGCCGGGGCCGACAATGGCAAGCAATCGTGTTCTAGCAGATCGCCTTGGGATCCCCGTTGCCCGCGCGAGCGACCGAGAGAAAGCACGACGCTTCATAGTTTGCGATCGCGCCAGTTGCATTCGTTCTGCGTTAAGGTTTGCCAGTGTGACTAGCAAGGCGGATTGGATGAGCGTAAAGGCGGAGGATTGCGCTATGCCGGTGGCGGTTGCTAGGCGCACTGATTCCACGAGTTCTTTACCGGCCGGCCTAAGGTTGTCGATTAAGCTTCGGGCCCCTCATCGCACTAGACACTCATTCCGCCAGCTCTTGACGCTGTTTGAAATCGGCGAAGGCCTCGGGATTCGCTATTGCCTCCGCGTTTTTCACCTCGCGCCCATGCACGACATCCCGGATCGCCAATTCCGTCAATTTGCCCGACCGCGTCCGTGGGATGTCTCTGACTTGCAAGATTTTGGCCGGCACATGTCGGGGGCTCGCGCCTTTGCGTATTTCGCGTTTCAATCGTTCAGTGAGGTCGACATCAAGATCGACACCACTTTGCAGCACCACGAACAAGACGACACGCGTGTCGCCCTGCCACTCTTGCCCGATAGCAACGCATTCAAGCACTTCGTCGAACACTTCAACCTGGCGATAAATCTCAGCAGTCCCAATGCGCACCCCGCCAGGATTGAGCGTCGCGTCAGAGCGGCCGTAGAAGATGAAACCCCCTGAGGGTGTAACTTCCGCATAATCGCCCTGCGCCCAGGTCCCCTCAAACCGTTCAAAGTAGGCAGCTCTAAAACGCGTGCCGTCTTCGTCGCGCCAGAAACCCACCGGCATCGAAGGAAAGGGCTGGGTGCACACCAGCTCGCCTTTTTCAGCGGTCACCGCCTCGCCTTGGTCATTCCAGACATCCGTCGCCATACCCAATGCCCGGCACTGAAGCTCACCACGATGGACCGGGCCTGTGGGGTTGCCGCCGACAAAACAGCCGATGATATCCGTGCCGCCCGAAATCGAACTCAAACAAACATCGCTCTTAATCGATTGATAGACGAAATCAAACCCCTCGGGAGGCAGCACCGATCCGGTTGACAGGATTTGCCTGACGTTTGAGAGCGAGTAATGGTCCGCGGGCTTGAGACCGTATTTTTCAACGGCCTGGATAAACTTCGCGGAGATGCCGAAATGGGTACAGGCCTGCTGTTCGGCAAAATCAAAAAGTGTCAGTCCGTCGGGATAAAACGGCGAACCATCGTAAAGCAGCGCACTCGCCTCGCTTGCCAACACCGAGGCCAACCAATTCCACATCATCCAGCCGCAGGTCGTGAAATAGAACAAGCGATCATCACGCCGGATATCGCAATGCAGTCGATGTTCTTTGAGATGCTGCAGTAAGGTGCCACCGGCACTGTGAACGATACACTTGGGTTTGCCGGTGGTACCGCTTGAAAACAGAATATAGAGCGGATGATTGAAACGTACCTGCTCGAACTCAAAATCGGCAGCTCGCTCGGAGCCTAAGAAGTCCTCAAACCCAATCGCCCCGGCAATTTGGCCGGCGCCGCGAAAATTAATCTCGACGATATGCTTCACACTCGATAATTGTGCCGCAACGTTCTGGACCTTGGTGCTGATATCCAGCGTTTTACCGTTATAGTCGTAGCCGTTCACCGCAAACAGCGCGCTGGGCTCAATCTGCTCAAAACGATCAAGGATCCCCTGCTCGCCAAAATCAGGAGAGCAAGACGACCACACCGCTCCAATTGATGCCGCGCCGAGCATAGCGACGATAGCTTGGGGAATGTTTGCTGTGATCGCCGCAACGCGATCGCCCTTACGAATGCCGAGGTCGCGCATGGCCGTGGCTGCCCTTGCCGCTCTCGAATACAACTCGCCGTAGGTCAAAGACACGGTTAGGCCATCCTCGCCTCGGAAAATGAGCGCGACCCCATCGTCACGGCGGCGCAAGAGATTCTGCGCGAAATTAAGCCGTGCTTGTGGAAAAAATTGGGCGCCGGGCATGCGATCGAAATGTTTAATCACGGTAGTACCGCGCTCGGCGGCAATCACCCCGGTGAAGTCCCAAACCAGCGACCAAAACGACTCTGGGTTGTTAATCGACCACTCATGCAACGTCGAATAATCACCACAACGCACGGCGTGGCGGTTTTCCACTTCAGTCATGAAGCGAGCGAGGTTGGTGGAGCGCGAGCGTTCTTTTGAAGGGGTCCAAAGAGCAATGGGATCAGTCATTAGTCGTCATATCCAAACGCAGGTATTTCATGGCAGGCTTGCTCGATATCGAGCAGACAGGGAAACTCATCAGTATCGACACCGACCCGGCGCGCGGCTTCCAGCGCCGGCACGATGCAGATATCGGCAATGCTAACCGCATCACCAAGAGCAAATCGCCGGCGGGCGCGATCGGCTGCAAGTAATAACTCAAGTGCATCAAACGCATCCATCCACCAGTGATGATGCCAGCGGACCAGCGCGCCGGTATCGATGTTAAATACTTCCTTGGCATAGCGGCCAACGCGCCGGCTCAGTAGCGAGTGAGCGTCCGCCACCATTAAGCACGCGTACTGGCGAGCCTTGGCGCGCTCCGCATAGTGATCGGGCATCAACTTTGGTCCAGCAAATTTATCATCGATGTACTCGAGGATTGCTAGCGATTGGGAAAGCCAGACGTCGCCGTCGGCGAATACCGGAACCAGCCCTTGCGGGTTAATGGTACGAAATTCTGCTTCATCGACCTCGGCGCCCGAACCGGCGCTAGAAACTTCAACGAGCGAAAATGAGACCGATTTGTAAGCTAGCGCAATCGCGACGCGTCGCACCGATGGCGATTGGAGATTTCCGTATAACTCATACACGCGAGCGCCGCATTGGTCTCAACCATCATTCTGGGCAATCTGAATGATCAGGCCGTCCATCTCGTCTGTGATCTCAATCTGACAGCTCAACCGGCTTCGCTCTTGCCTTTCTAGGGCGAGGTCGAGAGTCGAGTCTTCAATGTCGTTCGGTGGGCCAACTTGCTCCCACCAGTCACTACCGACGTAGCAGTGACATGTACTGCATGCACAGCTACCGCCGCAAATCGCAAGTATTCCTGGCACACCATGTTTTATCGCGCCCTCCATCACAGACATCCCCGCCTCGACCTCGTGAGCATGCTCGTTGCCATCGAGGTCGATAAATGTGATCTGCGGCATTTCCTGCACCTCCCCGTTAACAGACCCGGTGTTATTGCAAGAGTGATTTTAGATTAAATTCCTCGTCCTGGGCTTGAGCTTGGGTGATAGCGACGTTTTTCGTTAAAAGCCGGCGAACGGCCATATGATCGGCAGGCTTGTTGACAGAATCCGCTCCGCACAGACGCCCGCCGGTGAAGTAAAAGACCGAAAACGAGCCGCTACTGGGGTCGCCGCGCAAGATTTCTTCTTCAGCGCCGTCATTGACGCCCGCTATCTGTAGCTTGGCTTCATACTGATCCGACCAAAACCACGGCACCGCTTCGTAAGCTTGTTCAATATCTAACAATGCCATGGCCGCGCTCTTCGCTTGGTCGATTGCATTTTGAACCGACTCCAAGCGCAAGCGCCGTCCCGCCGCTTTACATGGATGATTGGTGCAATCGCCTACCGCGACAATGGCCGGATCAGAGGTGCGGCCAAACTCATCGACAATAATTCCGTTGTCGCAGGC
>JBCCEV010000067.1:0-21665 GCA_039030125.1 Pseudomonadota bacterium
AAAAACACTTCGAGCGACCCACTGAACCAACCGGTCTCGTTCTACTTCGATATCGAGCCTGCCGGTGAATGCCTTAAGCTGGGTAACACCCAAACCCCGGTAACCACAAGGGTTAATGCGAGAAAAAGGTTCAAGATCCATATCCAAATTCAATGCGAGCCCGTGATAGCTGACACCGCGACTGATCCTCAATCCCAGTGCAGCAATCTTGCAACCCTCCACATAGACACCGGGTGCGCCTGCTTGCCGGTCACCGGTGACGCCGTGCTCAGCAAGGTAATTAATGAGCGCCTGTTCGATACGCCTGACGAGTTCCCGCGGACCAATGCCAAGGCGCCGCATGTCGATCATGAGATAGACAACGGCTTGTCCTGGTCCGTGGTAGGTCACCTGGCCGCCACGATCGGTCCGAACCAAGGGAATATCGCCCAAATTCAGTAAGTGCTCGTCCTTGCCTGCCTTACCGGTGGTAAACACCGGATAGTGTTCGCCGATCCACAACTCGTCGGCGTCCTCATCGTTGACCCGCTTGGCGACGTGGTGACGCATGGTCTGCCAGATTGAATCGTATTCGGCGCGGCCAAAATTCCTGGTCGTTAACATCAAAGGACCATCATGATGCGCTCATGCCCCGACAGCTCGGTATATAGAGCATCGAGCTGCGCTTGGCTCTTCGCTTCAAAGGTCACCGTAACTGAGGTGTATTTTCCTTGACTACTCAATCTGCGCGCGACTGCGTCCTCGGCGAGCTTGGGCACATGCTTTCTAACGATTTCAACCACGAAATCATCGAAATCGCGGCCCGCCAAACCCATAACCTTTATCGGGAACTGGCAAGGAAACTCAAGTAACGACTGCTTAGCGTCCATCAGAGCATTATGCCCTGACGGGATTAGCTTTGGCGGTCCGTGGCCGGCTAAAGATAGCGGTAAAGTTTAGGCGCTTTTGTCCGAAAAATGTCGGTAGGTTAAATAAAATACGCTCAGAAACTAGAATCTACTTTAGATTTAGGGTCTAATGTGCCAGAATTTGGCCAATGCCCAAGCTTTTCTGTGAACTTTGGGGGATCACGGAATGGAAAATATTTTCATCGCGGTTTATTACTTAGTCGCGATCATTGTGATTGTTCTCCACTATATCGGCTGGTTGGAAGACCGTGGGCTGGAGTGGATTGTTTACGTCATTGCCGTCGCGCTATTTCCGATGCTTTACTTCGCCTACACCTAAAGCGTTCTGCGCCCCGAGGTCCAGGACGACGATCACTCTAACTGACGAGGACGCGTGTGGCTTAAAAACCGGACCGTACTCGGCGTCGGCCCACCGCGGTTTTTCATCATTTCCAACACATAGATAGCGCCCGTTGGCATCAGTTTTCGATACTCGCCGCGCTTGAGCAGCTCGGGCGCCAAATACGTTACTAAATCCTCCATACCCGGATTATGGCCGACGACCAGCAGCGGTGTGCTCATCGAATGCGCTGCGGTAATCGCGCTAAGCACTGTGCCGCTATCTGCAAGGTATAAGGCATCAAGCCAACGCGTGCGATTCGGCAGCGCTGGGTCATCACAGCCCAAACCAAGATGGTCGACTGTTTGCCGGGTGCGAACTGAACTCGAACTTAACACCGCGGCCGGCTGGAAATCATTCTCACGCAGCCAACATCCAACGTTCCGCGCGGCGCGGATACCGCGCCGATTCAAGGGCCGATCGAAATCCGAATCCTGAGCGCCACTCCAATCCGATTTCGCGTGGCGCATGAGTAGCAATACCGAAGCCACGTATAGAGGGCCTTTTGTCAGTTGCCTGTCACGGCCACTATATCAGTGCGCATTCGTGCATTGATGCACGGACGAGACTGCTAAACTCCCTTTTCTTGATCTGCAATTTGCTTCCAACTTATGTTTGCGCTGGAACTTCGCGGCCTATGCAAAACCTACGCGAATGGACACATTGCTTTACGCGGCGTTGAGTTAACCGTCGAAAAAGGTGACTTTTTCGCCCTTTTAGGCCCCAATGGCGCCGGAAAATCTACGGCCATTGGGATCATCAGTTCGTTAGTCAACAAGACCTCCGGCTCCGTACGTGTGCATGGGATCGATATTGATGACGACTTTCCGCGCGCCAAAACCGTCCTTGGCGTGGTGCCACAAGAGATTAATTTTTCGCAGTTTGAAACGCCACTGGAAATCGTTGCCAATCAGGCTGGGTATTTTGGGATCCCGCCGGGCGAGGCGCATGAGCGGGCGGAGGAAAAGCTAAACACCGCAAAGCTTTGGGACAAAAGATCTCAACCTTCCCGGAACTTATCGGGCGGCATGAAACGGCGCTTGATGATTGCGCGCGCGTTAGTTCACGACCCCAAATTGCTGATCCTCGACGAGCCAACCGCAGGCGTAGATATCGAGATCCGGCGTTCCATGTGGCGATTTTTCGAAACACTAAACGCCGACGGAACAACCATCATACTTACCACTCATTACCTGGAAGAAGCCGAAAACCTTTGTCGAAACATCGCCATCATTGATAACGGGGAAATCGTAGAACATACCTCCATGAAAGATCTTTTAGAGCAGCTCCACGCCGAAGTTTTTCGGCTTGACTATGACGGTGATGCCAGTGCCCTTCCTGCGCAACTGCCGGTCGAAGTGCTAAGCGATCACACCATGGAAGTTCGATTAGCGGCCGGGCGCAGCCTCAACGAGATTTTTGCGAGCCTTTCTTCGCACCAGGTAATCGTAAAAAGCATGAGGAACAAGTCGAATCGGCTTGAGGAGATTTTCGTGCGAATGGTGAGCAATGACGAGTCCTAAAAGCCAGCCGCGCACGAACTTCGTGGCGTTCAAAACCGTGCTGCGCAAGGAAGTGCAACGGTTCATGCGTATCTGGCTGCAAACTTTGTTGCCACCAGCAATCACAATGGCTTTGTATTTCGTAATCTTCGGCAATCTCATCGGCAGTCGTATCGGCACGATGCAAGGCTATAGTTACATTCAGTACATTGCTCCCGGCATCATCATGATGTCGATCATCACCAACGCCTACCAAAATGTGGTGTCATCTTTTTTCGGCGCCAAATTTCAGCGTCATATCGAAGAAATATTGGTTTCACCAGTGCCGCTGTATTACGTGTTACTTGGCTATGTCGTCGGTGGGATGTGCCGCGGGATCATCGTCGGGGTTATCGTGACTTGCGTGGCGCTGAGCTTTACGGATCTTAAAATCCATTCGTATCCGATCACCTTTGCGGTCGTCGTGATAACTGCCGCTTTATTTGCCACCGCGGGTATGATCAACGCGATATTCGCGCGGAAGTTCGATGACATTTCGATCGTACCGACATTTGTCTTAACCCCGCTGACTTACCTGGGCGGCGTTTTCTATTCGATCGATCTGTTACCTGAGTTTTGGCGCTCCTTATCGCTGATTAATCCAATCCTTTACATGGTTAATGGGTTCCGATTCGGAATGTTGGGGGTGAGCGATATTCCGATTTTGTACGCTTTCGTAGTTGCGGTGGGCTTTTGCATCGTGCTCGGCACCCTGGCGCTCATTCTGCTTTACCGCGGGATTGGGATCCGCACCTAAAGCGATCAGCTAAGCCAGCGCGCGAGTGCTTGCTGGAAATTCTTATAGACATCATCGGCAATGGGGTAGTCGCCATTACCAACGCTCTGGCCGTCAATTTCGCTAACAGCGGAAAGCTCCCGGGAAGAAGAAGACAACCAAACCTCGTCCGCCTTGCGCAATAACTCCTCTGTCACCACAGCTTCCTGAAGCGGATATCGATCTAAATTCGTGATGAGTTCGATTATGCACTGACGGGTGATACCGCCCAATGTGAACTCGGACAGAGGGGGTGTTATTACCGTTTGGTCAAAGACCACAAAGACATTGGTAGCTGCGCCTTCGGTGACGCAACCGTCCCGGATCAATATTGCTTCATTGACGTTCGCTCTAGCCGCTTGCTGTCGCATAACAACGTTGGCGATCAGCGCCGTCGTTTTGGCGTCGCAACGCGACCATCGAAAATCGTCTAACGTTATCGCCTTAGCATCGACTCTCGATTGCGGCCGCGCCGTCAAGTCGGCGTATGAGAAAATGGTCGGCTCTAAGCCGGCGGGCGGATGATGCTGACGGGCGGCAACCCCCCTGGAGATTTGCAGATAAATCGTCGTTGCCTCGGCATTAAGCCGTACGAGCTCCGTGATGACGCCGAGTAGCTGATCGGAGTCGGGCTGAAAATCGAAGCCCATCGATGTGAGGCTTTGCCTTAAGCGCTCAAGGTGCGCATCGACCGCGAACAACTGTCCGTCGTAAACGGGGATCACTTCGTAGATCGCATCGCCAAATATAAATCCGCGGTCTAACGCGGATATGCGGGCTTCGGTAAGCGGTAGATACGCGCCATTTAGATAGCAAGTGGACAAGGTAGCGTTAAGTTGTCGATCTAAAAATCAAACTTTTCGCGAAGACATCGCTTATTCAAACCACAACAATACCGCATCACGCCAGCGGGTGATCAAAGACCCCGAGCTAACCCCCGCCAGTGCCACCAGTTCGCTTTCATGAATCACTTCGCCATCCAATTTCAAACTCAGCCGCCCTAACGGTTGCCCGCGAGCCACCGGCGCGATGATCGGATCATTAATCTGCGCTTGCGCCTCAATCTCCTCATAGGCGCCCTTTGGCAGAGTCAGGCGAATTGCCTGCGCCGGACCGATTTGGACCTCGTTCTGCTCACCTTGCCAAACGACACCTGTGGCAACCACATCGGTCGTTGCGTACACGTCGCGATGCTCAAAAAACCGAAAGCCGTAATTCAATAATGCATCGCTAGCCTCGGTCCGCGCCGAGTCCGAATCCGCACCCATTACGACCGATAGGTTGCGCATTGCACCGCGCCGCGCTGACGCTACCAGACAATATCCAGCGGCTTCGGTATGGCCGGTTTTTATCCCATCGACGCCGCCGCCTCTGCTCAAAAGTCGGTTTCGGTTCGGTTGGCGAATATCATTAAAGGTGTATTCGGAGATGGCGAATCGTGCATATAGATCGGGGAACTCACTAATCAATGCCCGCGACAAAGTCACTAAATCGCGAGGCGTGGTGTAGTTATCGGGGTTAGGAAGTCCAGTACTGTTGGCATAACGGGTGTTCGACATACCCAACTCTGTCGCGTATTCGTTCATGAGCGCGGTAAAGGTCTCTTCGGTGCCCGAAACATGCTCGGCGAGTGCGACGCTTGCGTCGTTTCCGGATTGCACGATCACGCCCTGCAACAGTTGATCGACGGTCACCGATTTTCCAACTTCGATGAACATTCTCGAGCCTTCCATTTTCCAGGCCTTCTCGCTCACCACAGTGCTTTCATCGAGAGCAATCAGATTACCCGCGAGCGCTCGCCCGGTTACGAATACCGTCATGATTTTTACCAGACTCGCGGGCTCCATTCTTTGGTCGGCATTTTTTTCCGCCAAAACGGCGCCGCTTTGTTCGACGAGTATGAATGCGGGCACCGGGATTTGTGGTGGGGGTATCGGAACTCGGGCGGCGCTAGCAAGGTGAAAAAACAATACAAGGGACACGAATGCGCAAAGTTTGCGTCCGGCGATATTCTTAATTGGCAACGAAATGGTGCTCCTCGATCCCAAAGCTGGATAAAGCGCTAACGACCCGATCGGCCACGGAAACGCTGAATATCGGGCCAACCTGCACCCGATAGATTGGTCTCCCGCCGTCATCGCCAATGGCAATCCGCACCGCCTCGGTGAGATAGGCAGACACACTTGCGTGCAACCGCTCGGCGTTAGTGCGCTCGCCAAAGGCACCAATCTGCAAATAGACTTCGCGGCTGCCTCCTGGCGATTGTTTAGCGACCTGCGGACGTTGATTGGGCCGACCATCGGCATCTAGCGCGACAACCTCAAGCATTGCCGTGCCCTTATCTGCATAACCAAGTTTCAAAGCAGCGGCGTAGGATAGGTCGATAATTCGGTTGCCGTGGAAAGGGCCGCGATCGTTAACTTTTACTATCGCGCTGCGGCCGTTTTCCAGATTTCTGACCTCGACATAGGTTGGCAACGGCAGCTGCTTATGAGCGGCCGTCATTTGGTACATGTCGTAGATTTCACCGCTCGAGGTTTTCCGTCCATGAAATTTTTTGCCATACCAGGATCCCACCCCCCGTTCTACAAAACCTTTGCTTGAAGCTAGCGTGTAGTATCGCTTCCCAAAAACCTCATAGGATTTTGGATTGCCATATTTACTTCGTGGCTCACTTTTCGGCACCGCATCCTTTATGTTTCCGGCGGAAACTCGCTTCGAACCCGGCCCATCCTTCTCGACGACAACCGCGCTACAGCCCACCAACAGCGCGAGGAAAAACAAAACACCGAGACGGCATAAACTCACTTCCCGGTCTCGCCAGAATGCGCCGCTCTCACCGCTTGCGCCAGTTGAACGACCGCCATCGCGTATTTAGCGCTGTGGTTGTAGCGTGTTATGACATAAAAATTCTTGAACCCAAACCAATACTCCGTACCGTCAACCGCTTCTAGCGCCATTAAAGTCGCCGCTTCACTGGCGTCGATGTCCTCCAACGCCCGCACCCCTGGAAAATCCCTGACGCTGCGGCTCGGCTTCAGTTTCTTGTCGACCAGCTCGCTAAGAGCTGCGCCATCTTCGCCATGAGCACGACTGACGATCGGCCCACCGCCCTGCCAACCATGAACGGCCAGATAGTTACCGACGCTGCCAATTGCATCGCGAGTGCTTGACCAGATGTTTCTCTTTCCATCACCATCAAAATCAACGGCGTAAGCCCGGAAGCTTGAAGATATGAACTGCGGCATTCCCATCGCGCCGGCGTAGGAACCGGTCAGTGATTCAGGAGCGACTTTCTCTTCGTCAACGAGCAGTAAGAATTGCTCTAATTCACCGCGAAAAAAATCGGCGCGCTTTGGGTAGTGAAAACCGAGGGTAAACAGCGCATCAAGAACCCGATAGCGCCCAGTGTGGCGACCATAGAAAGTTTCGACACCGATAATAGCGACCATGATCTCAGCGGGAACGCCGAAACGCGCTTCGGCATCCCGCAACGCGCTGGCGTGCTCTTGCCAAAATTCAACGCCTCTTTTTATCCGCTCGGGGGTCACAAAAATCGGCCGATACTGTCGCCACTTCTTGCCTTCGGCAGGACGGGAGATTGCCTCCAAAATGCTATCGGAGACTTTAGCCCTGCCCAAAAGTTCGCTGAGAGCCCCAGGATCCTTCTCATGGGTTTCAGCCATGTAATTGATGAATTCATCAACGGTTTGAAGCGCGCTGGCAAGTGGCGGGAAACACAAAAAAAGCGAAAGGGCGAGGTGGAAATAGACTTGGGATCTAGTTAAAAACAACCTCACAAAACCTTACTAAGCACTTAAATTGACGAAATAAATCGGCGGTGGGTATTGATAGACATGAGGATACCGAATCCGGCCATGATAGTCACCATCGAGGTGCCTCCGTAGCTGATCAGAGGCAGTGGTATCCCGACGACGGGAAGCTGACCGGAAACCATGCCAATGTTCACGAAGATGTAAACGAAGAATGTCGCAACCAAACTCGCCGCAATTAAACGTCCAAACATTTCTTGCGCGTTAGCTGCAATTACCAACCCTCTGAGTATGATCAAACTATAGGCAGCAAGTAATACGACCACACCAAGTAATCCGAATTCCTCGCAATACACCGCAAAAATGAAATCTGTCGCCCGTTCGGGAACGAATTCCAGGTGCGACTGGGTACCGTTCAACCATCCTTTACCGTAGAGACCGCCTGAGCCGACGGCGATCGTCGATTGGATAATGTGGTAGCCGGCGCCTAGTGGATCTTGGGTAGGATCGAAAAGCGTAAGGATTCGTTGTCTCTGGTAGTCATGGAGTAGAAACCAAGCGAACGGAGCCGCTGCAAGACCCACAATGCTTGCGTTGCGAATGAAGCGCCATCGCACGCCCGCAAAAAACAACACGAAAAAACCCGAACTAGCAACCAGGATCGCCGTGCCCAGGTCGGGTTGCTTAACGATCAACGCTGCGGGGATGCCAATGATCACCAAGGCGATAAAGGTCGCTCGTAGATGGGGAGGTAAACGCACTTCGCACAGGAACGCGGCAACTGTTAGCGGCACCGCCAGCTTCATGATTTCAGAAGGCTGAAACCGAACGACGCCAGCGTCTAGCCAGCGCTGCGCGCTACGCCCAGTTCCAAAAAAAAGCACGACGACGAGCATCGCAATCCCGATCACATAGACCCCCGGTGCCCAGCGTTGAATCGTTTGGGGCGTGACCTGTGCAAGCACCAACATCACAAACAAACCGAACGCCATTCGGATCGATTGCTTGGTGAGAGTGTCAGCAGACTGGTCGGAGGCGCTGAACAGCACAACCAAACCTAAGCTGCACACGACCAAAACTGCACCTAGCAATGGCAGGTCAACGTGAAAGCGCGCCATCAGTCGCTGCGGTCTAATCACCTGCGAACCCCGCTACCGACCGATCGCTGAAATAGAGGTCAAACAAACGTCTGGCTATCGGCGCTGCCGCACGGCTACCGCTACCACCGTTTTCAACGATCACAGCGACCGCAATACTTGGAAAATCAACCGGGGCAAACGCAACGAACAGGCCGTGGTCCTGCAGATGCTCAGGAAGTTCTTGGTCGTCCGGATCGACATCTTGCGCGATCCCTACAACTTGGGCCGTACCGGTTTTTCCGGCGTAACGAAATTGCGCGCCGTGAGCTGAACCGCGGGCAGTGCCACGATCGCCATGCACAACCTCAACCATCGCGTCGACAATGACCTGCCAACGGCTTGAGTCCTCGAGCGTAACCGGTGGGCGAAAATAAACTTCGGCGTCGATGGGTTCGACGGCACCGGAACTTTCGATTTGATCAACCAGATGCGGGATCCTTACTTGCCCGCCATTGGCAACAATGCTGGTTGCGTAGGCAAGCTGTAGGGGAGTGGCAAGCATAAAGCCCTGCCCGATCCCGGTGATCAAGGTCTCACCTGGGAACCAAGCCTCCTGTTTTTGTCGCCGCTTCCAGGCTGGTGAAGGCAATAATCCCTGCGACTCCCCTGGCACGTCGATACCGGTGCGCTGACCAAAACCAAAGCGTCTTAGCCATTCGTGCATCCGCGCAATCCCCAAATCATTCGCTAATGCGTAGTAATACACATCGCAAGAACGGGCTATTGAGGTCTTCAGATCGACGTGGCCGTGGCCATCCTTTAACCAATCTCGATAGCGATGTTCGCTGTCGGGCAACGAGTACCAGCCCGGGCACCAAGTCGTGGCCGCAGGCTCGCGAACCTGAGTTTCCAAGCCCGCGAGCGCCACCATCATCTTGATGGTGGATCCAGGTGGATACTGGCCTTGCAGCGCACGATTAAACAGCGGCCGACGTGGAGAATCTCTCAGTGCTTGGTAGTCATCTTTGGCGATGCCGCCGACGAAAAGATTCGGATCGAAAGCCGGATTGCTTACAAACGCGAGGACACCGCCAGAATTAGGATCGAGTGCCACAATTGCGCCGTCGCGATCTTCAAGCGCGGCAATGGCTTCGTGCTGCAAGGCGACATCAATCGATAAATAAACATCGTTCCCAGCGATTGGTGGTGTTCTATCAACGACCCTGAGGATCCGGCCTTGGGCATTGACTTCGACAGTCTGAAAACCTGCTTCCCCGTGCAGCACATTTTCGCGCGCGCGTTCGACTCCAGATTTCCCGATATGGGTGGTTGCGACGTAGGCATTTTCATCGATGCTGGCCAGATCCCGCTCGCTAATCCTTCCTACATAGCCCACGGCGTGCGCGAAGGCCTCTCCAAGGGGATAGTGTCTGGCCAATCCCGTGCGGATTTGAAACGCTGGAAACCGATGACTGTTGACCGCAAATACCGCGAGCTCCTGGTGCGACAGGTCTGCTTTATAGGTGACTTCTTCAAATCGTCGCACCCGTTTGAGTTGATCTTCGAAACGTGAGCGCTCGGCATCATCGATGGGTAAGAGCTCG
This sequence comes from Pseudomonadota bacterium, assembly GCA_039030125.1. GTDB lineage: Bacteria > Pseudomonadota > Gammaproteobacteria > JBCCEV01. The sequence continues at coordinate 10,060 of JBCCEV010000067.1, forward strand.
CCCAAGCTCGCGGTTTCTTTCATTAAATCCGCTGAACGCTCGGCTGCTGCCACCAGCGAAAAAGACGGACGGTTCTCGGCCAGCACAACGCCATCGCGGCTGTAAATGACGCCCCTTGGCGGCGGGATTGGCAAGACCCGCAAACGATTATCGTGAGAAAGGGTGGTGAAATGATCATGCGAAAGCACCTGCAGAAAGACCAGCCGCAGCAACAAGATCACGATCCCAAAAAGCATGGCGCTCACCCCGACTAATAGTCGGCGTCGAAATAGCGCGCTTTCTAGTTCAGCATCCTTGAGGGTAGGAAGCTTAGCCATTCAGATGCATGCGCCAGGAAAAGCTGTGTTAAACGAGTGCAGCGCGGCGCCTCAAATCGCGGAGGATCACGAATAACCAGGGCCACAAAAGCGCCGAACTTAACGCTCCAAACAGATAGTTGTAGCCGTAATCGATCGAACCCAAAGTGTTGTAGATCGCGAGCATAATCGCCAGGTAGATGAACAACAGCAACGCTATCAAAATAGACTGCTGTACGAGCGGGAAAATCCTCACGCGTTGGTGATAGATCAACGTCACGTAGGCAACCACTGACAAACCTAGCGCGTGCTGTCCGAGAATTGAACCATGCATAACGTCCAGCAATAACCCCAGAACCCAACCAGTTAGCACGCCGACGTAACCAGGCGTGGCCAGGCACCAATAGATCAAAACCAAGGCGACCCACGCCGGCAACCAGGAAACCGCCCAATCAGGTACCGGAATGGCCGTCAACATAAAGGCCATCGCGAAACTGAAAGGAATGACTGCTGCTTTACCCACCAGCGCCGACCTAGTGCCTGATGTCGGTTACGGCAGACATGCGCCCACCTTCAATTTCGGATCGCGGCCACACCAGTAAGACCTCGCTGCCGCGCCCAATCTGCGCGCTTGGTGTGACGACAATATTTGAGAATGCATCGCCTTGTGGCTCATCGACCGCCGTCACTTCACCGACCGGAAACCCTGCGGGGAAACGTTGACCGAGGCCCGAGGTCACCACGAGATCACCGATCCGCACATCCGCATTCGCGGGCACGTATTGCAACTCTAGTCCATCTTTACGATCGACCCCAACGGCAATGGCTTGCAGACCGCTGCGGTTCACCTGCACCGGTAGTGCATGCTTGGGATCGGTGATTAAGATCGCCGTTGATGAAAACGGCCCGACCTCTGCGACCTGACCAATAACGCCATAAGCATCAATCAAGGGCTGTCCCAAAAAGACCTGTGAGCGAGTGCCCTTGTTGATCACCATCTGGCGGCTGCCTGCGGTCGCCTGGATGGCGACGATGTCAGCCACGCCAAACTCTTGATCAAGTTGCGCTGAGGAATCGAGGAGTTCGCGAAGGCGACGATTCTCTTTCTGGAGTGCCGAAAACCGCTGCGCTTTCGAACGCAGCATTAGGTTCTCCTCGCGCAGCCGATCGTTATCTGCGATCAAACGTTCGCGGCCGCGGACATGCTCAACGAGGCCGCCACCCGCTTTAACTGGCCAATACACCGCCGCCTGCAACGGATAGATGGCGGCGGATAGCGTTTTGCGCACCGTAGATAGATGCGAATGGGAGTGGTCGATAGAGATACAGATAAAAGACAGGATCACGCAGGCGACAAGACGCACAGTCGGCGAGGGTGTATTGGCAAAAAGCGGCTTAATTGAAAACTCCTAAAAGCAAGTCTTGTTACTCCAGACCCAACACCTCCGGGCCATGCTCTTCGATCATTTCCAGCACTCGCCCGCCGCCGCGCGCTACGCAGGTCAGAGGATCTTCGGCAACGATTACCGGCAATCCAGTTTCTTCCATCAGCAGCCGATCGAGATCCTTGAGCAATGCCCCGCCACCCGTCATCACCATGCCCCGTTCAGCAACATCGGAGCCCAGTTCCGGCGGGGTATTTTCGAGCGCCGTCTTAACCGCTTCGACAATCCCGGCGAGAGGTTCCTGGAGCGCTTCCAAGATCTCGTTACTGTTTAGCGAAAAACTTCTTGGTAAGCCTTCGGCAAGATTGCGGCCTTTGATCTCTATTTCGCGAACCTCACTGCCTGGATACGCACAGCCAATCTCGTGCTTGATACGCTCTGCGGTCGCGTCACCAATTAATGTGCCGTAATTGCGCCGAACGTAATTGATGATAGCGTCATCAAAACGATCGCCACCAATTCGCACCGAATCGGAATACACAATTCCGTTTAGAGAAATGACAGCAACTTCGGTCGTGCCGCCGCCAATATCCAGCACCATAGAACCGCTAGCGTCACTCACTGGCATGCCCGCGCCAACTGCCGCCGACATCGGTTCTTCAATCAGAAATACGTCCCTAGCACCTGCACTTTCCGCCGACTCCTTGATCGCGCGTCGCTCGACCTGCGTAGAACCGCAAGGGACGCAAACTAAGACCCGTGGACTGGGCTTGAACATTTGGTTGCCGTGTACTTTTCGAATGAAGTGCTGCAGCATCTTCTCGGTTACTGTGAAATCCGCGATGACGCCGTCCTTTAGTGGCCGAATTGCTTCAATATGTCCCGGGGTGCGGCCAAGCATGCGCTTGGCCTCGGCGCCAACGGCGGCGATGGCTTTGGGATTTGAAGAGTCGCGACCACGGCGAATGGCAACAACGGACGGCTCGTTAAGCACGATGCCCTTGCCGCGTACGTAGATCAACGTGTTGGCCGTGCCCAGGTCGATCGAGAGATCGTTGGAAAAGATTCCGCGCAACGATTTCAGCATGAATATCTGTATCCAGCAGCCCTACCCAGATGGACTACTTGCAAGCAATTTGAACACTGGCTCTCGCGGCTCTGCAGCCGCAGTTCAACAGCGTCATGGGCGAACCGACACGCTAACCAGTAAAATAGCCGAGGACTGTACCAACGCCCACCGTCCAGGGCAAGTTTTCAAAGTAGAATTTCCTTCAATTTCAAACAACTAATCGAGATTTCTGAATGAGTGTCACGGACCAAGACATCGCCCATGTTGCGAAGCTTGCGCGCCTGGAAGTTGCAGATCCGCAACGTCACAAGCTCCGCGAAGAACTATCCAGTATCCTGAATTTCGTGGCGCAAATTGAAGCCGCGAATACCGACGATATCAGCCCTCTCGCCAACCCTATTGAACTAGATGCGTGGCTCCGCTCTGATACGGTTCTAGAAACCGACCAACGGGAAAAATTTCAGACCAACGCACCGGCCACCGCCGACGGCCTCTATCTGGTCCCCAAAGTAATCGATTAGGTACGGCGAGCACATGTCCGACCCCTACCCAAATACGATCGCGGCGATCGGCAAGGCGCTTGCCACAGGCGAATGTTCAAGCGTTGAAATCACTGAACACTACTTGCAGCGCGCCTCCGCGTTTGATGGTGCACTCAACAGCTTTATCACTTTATGCGCACAGGAAGCCATCGAGGCGGCAAAACGTGCCGATGAGATCATTGCCAAGCGCCAGCATCACGCGCTTACCGGCGTGCCGTACGCGGCCAAGGACATCTTTTGTACCGAAGGAATTAAAACATCGTGCGCCTCGAAGATGCTTAGTGATTTTGTCGCGCCCTACGATGCTTCGGTCATTAAGAAGTTGCGCGACACGAATGCGGTTTTGTTGGGTAAAACCAACATGGACGAGTTCGCGATGGGTTCAACAAACGAGACCAGTTATTACGGAGCGGCACGCAACCCTTGGGACACCGATCTTGTTCCCGGCGGTTCCTCCGGAGGATCTGCGGTCGCGGTTGCTGCAAATTTAGCGCCGGGGGCTCTCGGCACGGATACTGGCGGTTCGATACGCCAACCTGCCGCGTTCTGCGGGGTGAGCGGATTGAAACCAACGTACGGTCGAGTGTCGCGCTACGGCATGATCGCTTTTGCGTCCAGCCTCGATCAGGGTGGGCCAATGGCCCGCACCGCCGAAGACCTTGCGCTGCTGCTCAACGAGATTGCGGGATTTGATAAACGTGACTCAACTTCCGCGCGGCGTGAACCCGAAGATTTTGCGCATTCACTGGAAGAATCGATCAGCGGCAAAACCATTGGCCTGCCGGACGCATTTTTCGATGATTCGCTAGACGCGAGCATCCGCACGATCGTCGAACATGCCATCGAGGTTTTCAAGCAAGCAGGCGCCCGCGTCTGTTCGGTCGAGATGCCGAATCTTAAATTGTCGATCCCGGCTTATTACGTCATCGCGCCTGCCGAAGCGTCATCAAATTTATCGCGTTATGACGGCGTACGATTCGGGTACCGCTGCGATAACCCCGCCGACCTAGAAGATCTCTATTGCCGCTCTCGAGCCGAAGGTTTTGGTGAAGAAGTCAAAAGAAGAATCCTGGTTGGCACCTATGCGCTGTCCTCAGGGTACTACGATGCCTACTATCTGAAAGCACAAAAAGTGCGGCGCTTAATCCAGCAAGACTTCAAACATGCGTTTGAAAGCGTCGACCTTATAGCCGGCCCTACCGCACCGAGCCCCGCGTTTCCGCTGGGTCAGGATTGGGAGGATCCAGTCGCGCTGTATCTCGCGGATATCTACACCTGCGCGCTCAACCTCGCCGGTCTACCTGGCGCATCGATACCGGCGGGCTTCTGCGCAGGACTGCCGGTGGGTCTGCAATTAATTGGTAACTATTTCGAGGAAGCCGCGATTTTGAACTTTGCGCACATCTTTCAAAAAGACACGGATTGGCACTTAGCGACTCCGCCAGGCTTTGGATAATCGACGATGACCTGGGAAACAGTGATCGGCCTCGAAATTCACGTGCAGCTTGCCACCGCTAGCAAAATTTTCTCGAGTGCTTCAACCGCCTATGGCGCCCCACCGAACACTCAAGCTTGCGGGGTCGATCTCGGACTGCCTGGGGTACTGCCAGTGATCAATCAAACGGCGGTAGAAATGGCGATAAAGCTCGGACTCGCCATCGAAGCTGAGATTGCAGTGCGCTCAATTTTCGCCCGCAAAAACTACTTCTACCCCGATCTTCCTAAGGGTTACCAGATCAGTCAGTTTGAAGATCCGATTGTTAGCAACGGCAAATTGAGCATCAACGTTGGAGATCATGCCAAGCAGATTAGGATCCTGCGAGCACATTTGGAGGAGGACGCCGGTAAGTCTGTACACGAAGTAAACCATACCGGCGTTGACCTAAATCGCGCCGGTACGCCATTAATCGAGGTGGTGAGTGAGCCTGATATGACGAGCGCCGCCGAAGCTGTGGCGTATATGCGAACTTTGCATCTACTCGTTCGAACGCTTGAAATCTGCGACGGCAATATGCAAGAAGGATCATTTCGTTGCGATGCGAATGTGTCAGTACGAAAACCTGGGGAACCGCTTGGCACGCGCACGGAAACGAAGAATCTCAATTCGTTTCGTTTCGTTGAGCGAGCGATCGATTTCGAGGTCGAACGCCAGATTGATATCCTTGAGGCAGGCGGCGCGATCGAGCAGGAAACTCGCCTCTACGACCCCGATAATGATGAAACCAGGACAATGCGCAGTAAGGAAGATGCGCACGACTATCGTTATTTTCCTGATCCGGATCTGCTACCGGTCGTCGTCAGTGCGGAACAAATCGAAAAGATCCGCGAGCAGTTGCCGGAACTTCCACCGCTACGCCGGCAACGCTATATCGACGTCCTCGGTTTGAAAACCGAAGACGCTGATACCTTGGTTTCCGACCCCTTGGTCGCTGCCTATTTTGATACCGCAGTGGATGCCAGTAACAGCGAACCGGCCAAGGTGGCTAATTGGGTAGTTGGCGATCTATTTGGCGCCCTGAAAAAGTACGATATCGAAATCGACGAGTCGCCAATCAGCGCTGTATACCTCGCTCAGCTTGTCGATCGAATAAGCGATGGCACCATTTCAGGAAAAATCGCGAAAACGGTTTTTGAAGCAGTTTGGGAGCGTGAAGGATCTCCCGATGAAGTGATAAAGAACCGAGGGCTTACACAAGTTACCGATGATTCGCTAATCGCAAGTGTAGTCGCCGAAGTGATCTCGGAAAATCCGGATCAAGTCGAACAGTTCAAAGCGGGCAAAACAAAGGTCATGGGCTTCCTTGTTGGACAGGCAATGAAGAAGACCAAAGGTCAGGCTAATCCGAAACAGATCAACGAAGCTTTACAAAAAGCGTTAGTCTGACCGGGATCCGAGGAGTTACGAGCGCGCCATGAAATTTGGCTTGATGTACAGCTTTATTACGCCACACGATCAAAGCGTGTCGCATCAAGCCACGTTTCGCGAACTCGATACTCTGGTGCCGCTAGCGGAAACACTCGGATTCCACTCTTTTCAAACCACCGAGCACCATTTTCAGCGCAATGGGTGGGCCCCGAGCCCGCTAATGGTACTAGCCCACGCGGCGGGATTGACCGGGCACATGCGTCTGGTGACCAACATCTTGATCTTGCCGCTTTACGATCCGCTCCGTTTGGTAGAAGACGTCAACACGCTGGACAATCTCTGTGGTGGAAGACTCACTCTTGGCGTGTCGCCAGGGTACGTTTCGGAAGAATTTGACGCTTACCAGGTGCCGTATTCCGAACGCTTTATGCGCGCGGAAGAAATGCTCGATATCCTTGAAGGATCATGGCGCGCCTCGCGTGAGGACAAGATTTTCGCGCACGAAGGCCACTTTTACTCGATACCTCCCGTCAACATTGTGCCGCGACCAATCCAAAACCCTATCCCTGTTTGGTACGGCGTCTCCGGACCTAAGCTTTTGGAAAGAGCCGCGCGCCGCCAATGTCCAGTAACGGCATCGCCACGACATACGAACGAAGAACTCATCGCACACTATCAGCGGTTTGACGCCGCAGGGGCAAAAGTCGGATTTAAAACCCGCGAGCGTCCGATTATTCGCGAGGTCTTTCTAGCACCAACGACCAAGCAGGCGGAAGCGCTGGCCGGACCCGCGATCGTCGAGCTGTTCGGCTTATACGGTCGCAAATCCGTGCAAGGCGAACGTGAGTTGCGCAATGATGCAGGCGAACTCATAGAATCCGAAGAGCAGGTTGACTTTCGAACCTTTGCCTCACGCTACATCGTTGGCGATCCTGCATCTGTCAAAGAACAAATGGCGGCGTTAAATGAGGATCTCGCACCCTCTGAAATTATTTGCCGCATGCAATTGCCTGGCATCTCAGAGAAGGATTTCGAACAGTCGTTAAAGCTCTTCGGTGATCAGATAATCCCTGAATTTGAGGGCTGACCAAGGGCTCGGTCTATTGCCGGTCGAGACGACGCCCGAAAAACGGCAACGCGAGCAGAGCGCACCACAACGCGCTCGGCGATGGGACCTGCATTGCCGAGTACGTTGGATAATCGACTTTAACGCCCGCTAGACGGAAGGGCGTGTTCATTCCGCGAAATTCGAAAACCGACCCTGTCAGACCTACCAGCGAGAGCTCAGAAAACTTCCCGGCGCCGATTTGCCATTTGATCTTGCGGGCAAAGACACCATCGATCCAGATTTCCATCTTGCCGGCTGCCGTTTTGTCTTTCAGAAAGACCAAGGCGTTGAGCCCGGCGACCGTCGCAGGGGAAAAATCGAGCAGTACAGAGGCGTTGGCTAAAAGCCCGCCGCCGAATCCGGTGACACCTAAACCAATATCGTCATCACGATCGAGCACGCCTTGAGTGCCGCCGACGGATAATAGTACGTTGGCACCGGTGGTTGCCTCGACAACCGTGGCGCTTGATCCGAGCGCGCCAGATGCCAACCCAAGGGCATTGGGTCCAAGGAAATTAATCTCAATTGGGACCGCTTGGGCGACCGTGCAAAACATTGCCAGTAACCAAGCGAACGCAACTTTGTTCCATGTGTTCATGCAGTTCCTTCTACCCGGTTCCATCTACTTGGAACGGAGTATCCCCAAACCACATTCTACGCCCCGAACAAAGAAAAGCCAGCAGCTAATTCTTCAATTAAAACAGCAAGTTAAATATGAAAATCGGAGCCAATCCGGTCAGGCTGGCCAATCACCCAATGCGCGGCGGCGCGCCGCAAATTGTTTCTTGAGGACCGGTAGGTCCTGCGGCTCGGCGTCCTTATGGCGGCAGGTGGTGCACGGTGAGTCCTTTTCGTCGAATGTCATCATCGAGCGCCGCCACCCGAGGAGCTTGTCCGCATAGATATCAAAAATCGACGACTGGCTCGACGCTAGGGACTCAACGACAAATTCACGGTGCTCATTCTTGTCACTCAAAACATTACAGCAAGGGACAACATCACCGGTGTAATCCACCACAAATGTAGAAAAGGGCTCCCAGCAGGGCGCTAACCTTCGTTCACTCATGAAGTCGTTCAACAAACCGCCCCGGTCGGTGCTTTCATATGAAAAATCCAAGCAGGCTGACTGCACGCGTAACCGCCCATGTTGGTAGGTGCGGCGCACCGAGCGGCTAGCTTCGTAATTTGTAAGCGCCCTTAGTCCCAATTTTTCCTCAACCCGATCGGTGTAGGTGCGCGCGTTCTTAAGACTCCAACCTTTCGCGCGCACCGGCAAATAGATACTCATATAAACGACATCAAGGCCCAGCTCGCTGAGCGAATCGAGCACTGCTGTGTTGAGATAATCGGTATTGGTTACTATCGCCAATTCGCCATGGGGAATAAGTTCGCGAGCGAGTTTGAGCTGTTCGTACAGATAAGGAATGTTGGCGAGCGGCTCCGAGTAGCGTGCGACTTTGAGCTGTCCACGATAGTCTATTTCGCCCAGCTCTTGGAAAATTTGCGCTAAGACCGCGGCATTAGTCGTGGTGTCGTTGAAGATCCGATTGCGATCAACGTTTGGACAAAAAGAGCATAGACGATTGCATTTTGCATGCGTCTCAATTTCCACGAGCTTTACGTGTCTAGCGAACAGACCTTGCTTTGTCTCCCTTGATGCGGCTTTTAAATCGCGGAAAAGATCCGACTCGAGTTCATTAAACAAGACGCGCCATTGTCGACGCCTACGGATACCGGCGAGCGTCGCTTCGGGTAGCAAAGCTTCCGAGCATCGGGCAACAAATGTTTGTAAGGTGTTCACCGCGAACGTAATACCAATCTCGCTTGGCGGGGACTATAGTCCCAAAAATTTTGCGCTTCTAGCGAAGCGCTTAACGTAGATACATTTGTTATCAGCGCTGCCGCTCAAGCGACCGACGAATCAAGGTCAAGCACCTCGCCCCTGGGGTCGACCGCGCGGCGGACTTTAAGAATTCTATATCTCGCTAGATAATCCCAGGTGGTTTGTTGGAGAGAACTATGCGCGTCGAAATCGATCAAGTCACCCGTGATTACGTTTCTATCGAGGAAGCCCGGCAACAAGACGGATTGCGGATCATATTGCCCGAAATCACGGTCCCGGGGCCCTGGTTCGAGTCCTGTAAATGCATCTACTATGTAAAAGGCCTGGAATTCATCGCCGTGCGTGGCGCAAACCTCGGTTCGCCCGGTATTGCGATCGGTATGAACGGCACCCAATCACAGCTTGTTGAATGGACCGGCCAATCCAGCTTGCCGGTTGTCGTTTATAACAACGACCTTCCGCGCAGTAACTACGTCCAACAGTTGCGGTTGGCCGAGAGGTTGAATCCGCAACCAAAGTTGATCCCTGATGATGTCGAAGACCGCGTGCGAATGTTTGGACTCGCCAATGAATTACTAGGCGAGAACGGTATGGTTTGGGACTACCGGCTGACGATGGTAACCGCCGGTGTGAACGCACCCGGCGCCAGCGACGAACAAAAAGGTCTGTTCGGCTTCCTTGGCCAAAAATATGGCTATTCCGAGGAAACGGGGAAAGAAGCGATGCGCCGCGTGTGCGATCGCATCCAATTGATGGCAGGGCAAATCACAGACCAAAAAGCGCATGGCTCTAAATATCTGATTGGCGATTCACTGACTGCCCTAGACATTTATTGGGCCTGCGCCTGCGGCCTAATCGCGCCCATGGACGAAGGGCGGTGCCCAATGTCGACCGACTTTCGCGCCATTTACGGACAGCTCGATGAACCCTCTCAGGAAGCATTAATCGACGAGTTGATTAAACACCGCGATTTCATTTATGACAAATATCTTGAGCTGCCTATCGTCTTTTAGTCCGCACACAGGCTCGAAAGAACCGTTCACTTCCCGACCGAGTGACTTAACTCGAAAGCTGAACGATTTTCTCGGCACGCCTTCGACGAGCGAGTGCAAACAGCCCGACCATGACCAGCCAAATCGTGTGCGGCGCCGGAACCGCGACTACGGCCGCGCGAATGTTATCGATAAAAAACCAATCCGACTGGCTATCGACTCCACTACCAGTTGCCTCTAGCGCGAAGCTCAGCGCTACGTTACCCGAAATCGCGCTTGTATCGACCGCAATATCGGTAACAGTCCCGTGGGTTTGAGAACTCCATATTAGGGTAGAGCCCAGGTAAACGGCTGCACGAATGAAGCTTTGGTAGGCCGTTGCGCCACCGGAAGAGTCAAGTGTGGTGTCGAACAGGAGTTCATCCACCGAAGTTAGATCGATGCTTTGCGAAAGACTTCGAAACTGGCCATTCGAGAAGCTAAGTCGACCGCAAAAACTTGAAGCGCAGGTCGTTTGGGAGAAGATTCGGTAGCTTCTAATGCCGTCTGTCGCAAAGGCGCCGGTTACGCCTGCGCCAAATCTTCCCACGCTCGTGCTCGCCCAGCCGAGCGTGCCGGATTCGAAGCTGGGGTTGATGACTACTGCGTGCGCCTGGTTACCCCAAACCAACAGAAATAAGGCTGCAGCTCCGATCAGAACTCTCATCGAATTTTCCTCGGGTAAAAATGGTCGCGAACAAAGTAACGTGATCGCGTTTACCCACAAAGAAGTTCAGGAAGCTTCGACGTAAACAATTGTTGCGCTCTTGACCACAGATTCTCCTCGAAACAGGGATTGTCGAACGTACCGTGGATCGAGAGAACCCTCGCGCGGATCGCGGCGTAGCGGCTTATAATTTGAATCTAACGAAACTGGAAACAAAAAAATCCCCGGCCTCTTTCGAGACCGGGGATTTCTAATTTAATGCCTGGCAATGACCTACTTTCACATGGCAGCTGCCACACTATCATCGGCGCAGAGCAGTTTCACTTCTGAGTTCGAGATGGATTCAGGTGGGACCTACTCGCTATGGTCGCCAGGCAAACCGGTTGGCTAGAAAAGGGGTCAGAGCCCTTTTTCCAAAGCGCAGAAAAAGGGCTCTGACCCCTTTTCTGCCCCGCCGAATTCGGAAAATCGATAATCAGTCTTTGCGTAAGTAACAAGTCAACGCGTTTGAGCGTTATATGATCAAGCCTCACGAGCAATTAGTATCAGTTAGCTTCACCCATTACTGAGCTTCCACACCTGACCTATCAACCTCGTAGTCTACGAGGGCTCTTTAGGGGAATTAAATTCCCAGGGAGACCTAATCTTAGGGGGGGCTTCCCGCTTAGATGCTTTCAGCGGTTATCCCTGCCGTACTTAGCCGGAAGTCGCGCGCCGCCATAGCGGCCACCCGGAGTGGGCGGCCGGTGCCGGCATAGATCTCGGGCGCGATCCGCAGCCGCGGCAGCAAAGCCAGGAA
>JBCCEV010000068.1:0-21601 GCA_039030125.1 Pseudomonadota bacterium
CACAGCGGCGCCTTCGTACCTCTGGACGAACATCACGTTGGCGGCAATGGCTGAAGGTGATTCACTTCCAACATTCCGCTCTCTTCTCTTTCAATGACCTACAGCTACTCCCCAGTGCATCGAACGCGTCCATACTGATTTTAGCGAGCGCGCGTTCGCGGTCCTCGGAAAGTCCGGCCGGGCAAATGTAGCGGGTAGTATTTGAAAAGTACTTCGCTTCGTAATCGTAGAAATCCCTCGGTGTTTCGAGCTTGATTAAGGGCAATGCTCTACGACCGACGACACCCAGCGTGTATTCGACTCCCGAGATCCAAGGCTCGATCAGCACGTCGGTATCGAAACCAAGCGCGGTTTCGATGGCAGCGGGAAGCTCACTTCGATCCTCAACGCGGGTCGCTCCAAGACTTGAACCTTCACGGTTAGGTTTAACCATAAGCGGCAAACCGAGGGACTTGAGCAGCCTTGAGTCAGGTTCGCGGTCGCTGCGAGCAACCGCGAAATGAGGAGTTGGAATGTCGCAGGACTGCCAAACTTGTTTAGCGCGGATCTTGTCCATGGCCAGCGCACTAGCCGCGAAACCACTGCCTGTGTAGGGCAGTCTCAGCATGTCGAGGGCCCCTTGAAGCCGGCCGTCTTCGCCACCTCGACCATGGACCGCGATGAAGATGCGATCAAAACGCTGAAGTTCGAAAAGCTCAAAACCTTCGCCCCAATCAAGGCCCTCAGCGTCGATACCAACACTTTTGAGTGCATCCAGCACGGCGATACCGCTTTTTAGCGAGATCTCTCGCTCCGCCGCCATGCCGCCCATCAGCACACAAACCCTGCCGAACTCGCTGGGCGCCCTCACGACCCATCCTCCGACCGGTTGCCGATGATCTGCACTTCTGGCTCGAGGCGTATTCCGAACTTTTCTTCCACGGCTTCTCGCACGGCGATCACAAGCTGCTCGATATCATTGGCGTCGGCATGCTCATCGTTAATGAAAAAATTCGCATGCTTTTCAGAAACCACACAGCCACCGATACGCATACCTTTCAGCCCTGCCTGTTCGATGAGTCTGCCGGCGAAATCCTCAGGTGGATTCTTGAAAACCGAACCGCAGTTCGCGGTGCCGACGGGTTGGGTTGAACTGCGTAGCTTCAATAGTTCGCGAATGCGTTGCTTCGCCTCGCTCGGCGCTTTTTGCTGGGCCGCGCTCAAATGAGCGCCCAAGAACCAACCGCGCATTGGAAATTTCACCTTTCGATAAGAAATATCGAAATAGCTTTTCGCCAGCCGGATCACATGCCCCGTCTGGTCAAGCATCTCGACCTCATCGACCAGATCCCAAGTTTCACTTCCGAATGCACCTGCGTTCATCGACAACGCGCCACCGATCGTCCCAGGAATGCCGATGAGGAACTCACCGCCGTCGAGACCGTGCTCGGCCATGGTCTTGGCGACCCTCGCGCAAGGCGCCCCGCATTCAACGCTCAGCGTCTCGTCGTCATTGATTTCAATCGCCGCCAAGCCGCGAGCTGTCGATATGACGGTGCCCTCAATACCACCGTTGCGCACTAATATATTGCTACCCAAACCAACAAAGGTCAGCGGCAACGGCATTTGCCCATGTTGGATCATCGCTACCAGGTCACCGCGATCCGCCGGCTCGAAGTAATGCGCCGCCGAGCCGCCGACACGCCAACTGGAATGTTTCGCCATGGGCTCCGCCACGCGCCACTCACCGCGCGGGCTCTGAGATGAGCCTTCCGGTTGGGAGTCCCCTTGATCAATGGCGATCATGCGACGAGTTTCTCCACCATTGAACCGATACTGCCCGCTCCAAGAAGCAAAACGACGTCATCATCTTTGGCAACCGAGGTCAGCACCTCACCAACCTCGTCGAGCTCGGCAACGAAAACCGGCTCGACCGGACCCCGGGTTCTCACCGCGCGCGATAAGGATCGACCATCAAAACCGGGGATCACTTTCTCGCCAGCGGCGTAGACCTCCAACAAAAGGAGTTCATCAACGTCGGCTAGAACGTGGATGAAGTCGTCAAACAAATCATGCGTCCGGCTGAAGCGGTGGGGCTGAAAAACGACGACCAGGCGCTGACCTGGCCAACTTTTTCGAACCGCCGCAATCACCGCAGCAATTTCGGTCGGGTGATGACCATAGTCATCGATCAGCGTAATTTCGGCATCACCCACAGAAACATTGGGGAATACTTGAAAGCGGCGATCAATGCCCGCGAACGACGAAACGCCAGTGATGATCGCATCGCTAGGAACGTTCAGCTCAGTGGCAACGGCAATCGCCGCTAGCGCATTGAGAATATTGTGCTCGCCAGGGAGATCCCAACTCAGCTTGAACGCATCGCCAGGTTCGCGGCGGTAAACTGTGAAGGTCGTCGTGACGCCATCGACAATAACGTCGGCGGCTCTAAAGTCGGCGCCCTCGTTAAATCCGTAGGTGAGGGCGCGCGCACGCACGCGCGGTAGTAATTCCTTGCACCGTCGATCGTCGATGCACAAACACGCGACACCGTAAAAAGGTAGCCGCTTGAGAAAATCTTCAAACGCTTCATTGAGGCGCTCAAAGTCACCGCCGTAGGCGTTGAGATGATCGTTATCAATATTGGTAAGCACCGCGACCAAAGGGTTTAGTTTCAAGAACGAGCCGTCGCTTTCATCGGCTTCCGCGACTAGGTATGAGCCTGATCCTAATCGTGCATTGCTGCCCGCACTATTCACTCGGCCGCCGATGACAAACGTGGGATCAAGGCCGGCCTCGACTAAGACATTGGCTATCAGACTAGTGGTGGTCGTTTTACCGTGACTTCCTGCAACCGCAATCCCTCGCCGAAAGCGCATCAGTTCAGCGAGCATCTCCGCGCGGGGAATAATTGGAATACGCGCCTCTCTTGCCGCACAAAGCTCGGGGTTGTCGATAGAAATAGCACTTGAATACACCACTACGTCGGCACCAGCGACATTGGAGGCATCGTGGCCGAGACGCATGCCTACACCTATCTCTACCAAGCGCCGCGTGTTGTAGTTATCGACGATGTCGGACCCTGTGACGTCATAACCAAGATCGCGAAGGACCTCGGCGATGCCGCTCATACCAGCGCCACCGACACCAACGAAATGGATCCTGGCGACATTATGTAGTGGTAGCTGCTCACCTTGCATGATTGATCAAATCCAAACATTGCTGAGCAACACGCTCGGTTGCGTCCAGGCGCGCTAGTTCTCGGGCCTTGTTACCCATGGTCACGCGCCGTTTGTGATTCATTAGCAGGGCTTTTATCAATTCGGCAAAGCGACCTGCATCAAGGTCTTCTTGGCGTGCGAATACGGCTGCGCCCGCCTCGCTTAAATAGCGCGCGTTAGCCGCTTGGTGATCGTCAACAGCAAAAGGATACGGGACCAATATCGATGGCAGTCCCGCTGCCGCGATTTCGGCGATCGTCATGGCGCCGGCGCGAGCGATCACTAAATCGGCCCATTGATACGCCGCTTTCATGTCTTCAATGTAATTTTCAACGCTGGCCTTTACGTTGTACCTCTCGTAGGCCCGCTTGACCTGTTGTGATCCTGAACCGCACTGATGGCGGATCTCAACGTCACAGCCGCCGACCTGGCCGAGGGCGTGTGGCACCGTTTCGTTGAGAAAACGCGCGCCGCCACTACCGCCGAATACCAAAACGTTGGCGGCTTCATCACGAAGCTCGCGCGGTGCAAATTCCAAGAAATCGGCACGCACCGGATTGCCCGTATGCTCGGCTTCACGATTACCCAGTCGACAGGGGAAACCGCCTAACACACGAGCCGCAAATCTCGCTAACAGTTGGTTCGTTAGACCAGGCAGCGCATTCTGTTCGTGAATCACCAGGGGACGGCCACACAGCCACGCGGCGAGGCCACCCGGTCCGCTTGCGAACCCCCCCATGCCGAGTACGACGCCAGGATCAATTTTGCTGATCAAGCGCATCGCTTGAGCAAGCGCAAACAGCAACATAAATGGAGCCATCAACAATCGCACGATGCCGCGTCCCCTGACGGCAGAGACCGAGATCGTGTGCAGCGAATAGCCGTGACGGGGCACGATCTCCTTTTCCAGTCCCCGATGGGAACCCAACCAGCAGGTATCGACCCCCGCGCCCTTCAGATAATCGGCAACCGCTAACGCCGGGTAAATGTGGCCACCGGTCCCTCCCGCCATGATCAGCACGGGTTTAACCATAGCGCGGCCCTTCAGAACGCGGCGTGTCGCTCAAAAAGCGAGTTTCATAGGCCGCGCGTAATACGATCCCCAATCCTGCGCACGTAACAACAATGTTGTTGCTACCGTAGCTTAGTAGCGGTAGTGGCAGACCCTTGGTGGGCAGCAAGCCCATATTTACGCCCATGTTGATGAATGCTTGCGCCCCGAGAAGTAAACCAACGCCGTATATCAAGTAGGCTGCAAATATCTGTTCGCGCCGCTCCGCTGCCCCGCCGAGCTGAAAAATCCGCAGCACTAAAAAGGTAAAAAGGACAACAATCAGAACCGCGCCAACAACGCCGAGCTCCTCGGCAACCACCGCGAAGACGAAATCCGTGTGTACTTCGGGTAAATAAAAGAGCTTTTGAACACTGTTACCCAAACCAACGCCGAACCACTCCCCGCGGCCAAAGGCGATCAAGGCTTGCGTAAGCTGAAAACCACTCGCGTAAGGATCAGCCCATGGATCCATAAAGGTCATCAATCTCTGCAACCGGTAGGGCGCCAACACCGTGAGCGTCATCAATGCCGAGATAGCAACGACGCCCCAGGCGAAGAACCTCACGAGTGGGACCCCACCAAGGAACAACATGCCCAGCGCGGTGCCGAATAGCACGGCGGCAGCGCCAAAATCCGGCTCTAGTAACAGCAGAGCCGCAATGATGGTCAACACACCGATCGGTTTAATAAAACCAACGAACTCATTGCGAACATGCTCGCGATGACGGACCAGATAGGAGGCAAGATAAATAATGACGGCCAGCTTCATCGGTTCGGAAGCCTGCAAGGAAATTGAACCAAATTTGATCCACCGCATACTGCCGTTTACCTCGTGACCCAGGCTTGGAACCAGTACGACAATGAGCGCTAAAATTGCAGTGAACAATAAAGGCGTGCTCAAGCGGTCCCAAACCTTGAGGGGTACCTTGAACAAGACGAACACCAGTGAGCCACCGAGACTCACCGAGGCAAGTTGGCGCCAGAAGTAGTAAAGCTGAGGCAATTCCCGTCGTTCCGCAATTGAAATCGACGCGGACGCAACCATCACTAAACCGATACCAATCAATGCTAGGGCGACCACGCTCAACCACAGATCACACTGTGGAAGCTCTTTCGCTTTATGCTTTTCGCGCGACATCGCCTGTGCATGGCGGTTTGCCATCATCGCTTGAGCTCCCCAACGCATTCTCGAAATTTATTACCGCGTTCGATGTAATTCGAGAATTGATCGAAACTCGCGCAACCCGGCGATAACAGTACTGTGTCTGTCGCTCGTGCTGCCGCGAATGCCGAACGCACTGCCTCGGACAGGTTGGCAACCCGGATCGTGGAAACACGGCCATCTATTTCCTTATCGATTTCAACCGCAGCTTCACCAATAAGGATCACCGTGTGCACATGTTCAATGATCGCGCGAACCAGTGGGGCGAAATCGAGATCTTTGCCGCGTCCTCCAGCAATCAAAACGCCACTGTCGTTGGCAAGCTCGCCATTCACTGCCATCGCACTGGCGCTAGGATTGGTCCCTTTCGAATCGTTGATAAATCGCACCTTGCCGATCTCGGCGACGAACTCGCAGCGATGCGGCAAGCCTTGGAACCCAGCAAGCCCGCGGCGAATGGCACTGGTCGAGCAACCAAGCGTTCTGCACACGGCCACAGCGGCGAGCGCGTTTGCCAGATTATGAGTGCCCGAAACGGCTACATCATTACAGTGGGCCACGACCGTGCTGTTGTGAACAATTTGCTGGTCTTCAACAGAGACGTCCGCACCGTTGACACCCTCAAGCGAAAACGTAATTGCCCCCTCTTGAAAAGACGCGAGTTGTGTATCGTCGGCATTAACAACACGTGATTCTGCGTGGTCGAAAATTCGCGCCTTGGCGGCCCGGTAATTTTCAAAGCTTCCATGTCGGTCAAGATGATCTGGGCTGATGTTCAAAATACATGCAACACGCGGCGCTAGGCTCCTCTGCAGGTCAAGCTGAAAACTTGATAGCTCCAAGAGATAGTAGTCCGGTGGCGCGCCACTCAATAAATCGAGAGCGGGCACGCCGAGATTGCCTCCGGTCGCAATTTCGAATCCGTTTTCGCTCAATACGCGATCAATCATCGAGGTGACCGTGCTTTTCCCGTTCGTGCCGGTAACGGCCACGATTGGCGCACCAGCGGCGCGGGCAAAGAGTTCAACATCGCCAATCACTTCATGCCCTGCTTCCAGCAGCTGTTGCACCACCGGCAGCGAAAGCGGTACCCCCGGACTGAGCACAATGCTGCGCGCACGACTGAGCTGGGCGATATCGAAAGGCCCTAATTTAATGTCATCGTCCGATAAATTTTCACGAATTTCAGCCAGACGCGAGGGCGATTGATCCGCATCAAACGCGAGCAGTGAGGCATCGAGAGCCTTGAGATAAGCGACGCATGAGCGACCAGTTTCTCCGAGGCCGACGACAGCGTAATCGACATCGTAACTCGCCGCGGTTGAATCTTTCTCTGCAACCATCATCGTATTTTCAGGGTCGCTAATCCGACCAAAACAAGGATCACTGTAATGATCCAAAACCGCACGATTACCCGAGGCTCCGGCCAGCCCTTAAGCTCAAAATGATGGTGGATCGGCGCCATACGAAAAATGCGGCGGCCGGTGAGTTTGAACGAGGCAACTTGAAGGATGACCGACAGCGCCTCAATCACGAAAATTCCGCCCATAATGGCTAGCACCAGCTCTTGGCGAATCATCACCGCGACAACACCGAGCGCCGCGCCTAGCGACAGCGCGCCGATGTCGCCCATAAATACCTGAGCGGGATAGGTGTTGAACCATAGAAATCCGAGGCCGGCGCCAACCAACGCGCCACAGAACACGCAAAGCTCGCCAACACCGGGCACGTAAGGCACCGCGAGATAGCGCGCGAAGTAAACATTGCCGGCAACGTAGGCAAAGATAATCAACGCCGCGGCCACCAGCACGGTGGGCAAAATTGCTAACCCGTCGAGACCGTCGGTAAGATTCACAGCGTTGCTCGTGCCGACGATCACAAAATAGCTGAGAACGACGTAGAACAAGCCCATATCGAGCGAGATTGCTTTAAGGAAGGGCACGATCAATTGGGTTTCGGTCGGTGCCACCGCAGATTGATAAAGAAAAATAGCTGCCGCAATTGCCACCACCGACTGCCAAAAATATTTCTGTCGGGCGCCGAGCCCGGTTGAATCTTGGCGTCGGAGCTTGATGAAATCATCCACCCAGCCGATGACCCCGAATAACAATGTGGTGACCAAGGCGACCCACACAAATCGATTGCTAAGGTCCCCCCACAACAGCGTGCTCGTCAACACTGACATTAAAATGAGAAGACCACCCATTGTTGGCGTACCGGCTTTGACCAGGTGAGACTCTGGGCCCTCATCTCGGATCGGCTGTCCGGTTTGATAACTCAAAAGCCGCCTTATAAAAAAAGGCCCCACCAGCAAGGCGATGAATAAGGCTGTCAATACACCCAAAATTGTTCGCAAGGTGATGTACTGGAAGACGTTAAAACCAGAATGGAAACCTTCGAGGTACTCGGTAAGGTAAATCAGCATCGATCACCGTCCGAAGTTAATGCCTCGACAATCTCATCTAGACGCATTGAGCGAGAGGCCTTGGCCAGAAGGGTAATGTTGGGATCAGCGCTTTCTTGCAGCGCCGCTATCAAGGCATCACGCTCGCTGAAATGCCGGGCATTTTTTCCGAAAGCCTTAACGCTCGATTTACTTAACTCGCCAATCGCCCAAAATTGATCGATACCGCGGGCGGCAGCGTAGGTGCCGATTTCCTCGTGCAACGCAGTCGCCTGTTCTCCTAACTCGCCCATATCTCCAAACAACATCCAGCGCGTGGAACCTTGGTCGGCGAGCACATCGATTGCAGCATTAACCGAGGCTGGGTTGGCGTTGTAGGTATCGTAAATAATCCGCATACCCCCGCGCCCCCGCACCAACGCCAAACGACCGCGAACAGCTTTCACCTTGCCGAGCCCGCGCTCTATGTCGCCGAGCGAAATCCCCAGCGCATGAGCGGCCGCAGCGGCGGCGGCCGCATTGATGCGATTGTGTGCCCCCAGAAGTTCTAGTTCCGGTCGGATTTCTCCAGCCGGAGTCACGATCACCCACTTTCCATCGGGTTTTAAATCAATTCGATAATCAGAGGCAGCGGAGGCACCGAAGGTTCGCGACTGTCCCAGAGGGACCAAAGATTGCCAATATTCATAGTACACATCGTCACGATTGATGACGGCAGTGGCATCTGCATTCAAGCTCTCAAACATTTCTCCCTTGGCTCGCGCGACATCACGCACGCTGCCAAATCCCTCTAGATGCGCGGGCGCACAAAGCGTCACGACCCCAACCGTTGGAGCCGCCATTGCCGCCAAACGTTTGATCTCACCGCGATGGTTCGCGCCCATTTCGATCACCGCAAAATTATGAGTTTCGTCGAGATCGAAAAGTGTTTTTGGAACACCGATGTCATTATTGAAGTTGCCGGCTGTGGCCAGTACCGAGCCCGCTTCACGGCAAATAGCGGCGATCATTTCCTTAACCGTGGTTTTACCGCTGCTTCCTGTAATACCGACACATGGCATTGAGAACCTGCGGCGCCAGTGACTTGCAAGATCCACCAACGCCTGTCTGGTATCGGACGCCACCACGACCGGCACTGGGGCCGAGATCTCGTGATCTACCAGCGCACCTGCAGCCCCTTTCTCCCGCAACTGCTCGACGCAATCGTGACCGTCGAAACGCTCACCTTTTAAAGCAATGAAAATCTCGCCTACTCTCAAAGTGCGCGTGTCGGTACTGACACCGCGAAACTCAGCGTCGCTGCCCAGTAGCTGCCCCCTTACCACCTGCGAGACTTCATTGAGGGTCATCGCGATCAATGTAGTTGCCTCGAAAGCAATTCCTGGGCGACCGCACGATCACTAAAAGGCACCGCACTATCGGCGAAGATCTGCTGGCCCTCGTGTCCTTTGCCTGCAATCAGAACGATGTCCCCTGGCCCACAACCATCGATAGCGGCCGCAATCGCCACACGTCGGTCGTCGATAACGTCCACTTGGGCATGAGCTCCGATACCGCGCAGCACCGCCACATTTATCGCCTCAAGAGATTCGCCGCGCGGGTTGTCCGCGGTCAGAAAGATCCGATCGGCGTGATGCGCAACAGCGGCCCCCATTAAGGGTCGCTTTTCGGTATCACGATCACCTCCACATCCAAACACACAGCGAAGTTCGCCTTCACAGATCCCCCGCAAACATCTCAAGGCAGCATGCAATGCATCGGGGGTATGCGCGTAATCAACATAGACCTGGAAACTACAGTCGCGGTCGCTAACCAGTTCAAGTCGTCCGGGCGGCGCGCCCACGCTAGCCAAGGCTTGGCAAGCCTGATCAAGTTCAACGCCGAGTGCCAGTGCGGCGGTGAGCGTTGCGAGCAGATTATCGACGTTGAACTCACCGATTAGATTTGTGCGCAAAACCGCCTGGCCTTGATCATGCCTAATTAGAATTTCCGTGCCGCTAGCCGAAGATGCGACCACTTGGCCGACGACGAACCTCGCCGCGGGTTGCAAATTCTTGGACCGTCCATAGCGCCAAATGATGACGTCGCGACTAATCTGCCCTTCGAGGCGTGCCGAGAACGCTTCATCGGCGTTGAGTACTGCGACTCGCAATTGGGCTTTTGTGAACAGCCGCGCCTTGGCCTCGGCATAGCGTTCCGCGTCACCGTGGTAATCGAGATGATCTGTTTGCAAATTCGTGAGCACGGCGACCGCGATTTGAAGCGCATCCAAGCGGCCTTGCGCCAAACCGTGCGAGGAAGCTTCCAGCGCTGCACCGCTGCAACCGGAATCTGAAAAAGACCTCAATAACCGGTTGATTGAGATAACGTCCGGTGTCGTGTTCGACGTTTGATTGAGCGCCCGTGCCTGACCTGCACCCAAAGTGCCGATATATCCCCAGGCTTGTCCTAACTGTTCAAACAGATGGGCGAGTAAATGGGCGACCGTCGTCTTGCCATTGGTGCCAGTAATCGCACAAACGTTGAGGCGCTTGGACGGCGAATCGAAAAACCGATCAGCGATCACGCCGAGGTGTCTGTTTAGCTCGTCGACATAAAGGCAATTTTCTACCGCCAACTTTTCGCTGGTATCCACCACGCCATGTAAAATTGCAGCGGCCCCGCGGTCTAATGCCTCTTCGATGAAACTGGCGCCATCGGTTCGGTGCCCTTTGAGGGCAAGGAAACAATCGCCCGGCGTTACCAAGCGGCTGTCCAGACTAAGGCCTGTAATGTCAGGATCACAGTGGCTCCCGCGCGACTCAAAACCCTCGATTAAGGTTCCCAACCTCATCGCCAGACCTCATCGAACGAAGCCAGGGCTGTGAGTTCCGGGAATTCCGTAGCGGAAGGCTCACTGGGCGTGAGATTGAAAATTCTTACCGCCTCGGTCATGACATTGGCGAATACTGGCGCCGCGACGCGGCCCCCGAAATATTCCCCGCTATGCGGCTCATCGATAACTACGACGGCAACAAAGCGCGGCTGTTCGACCGGCAACATGCCAGCAAATAGCGATAGATACTGATCCTCGACGTAACCCTGGGTCGAAATCTTGTGAACCGTGCCCGTTTTACCGGCGACCGCAAACCCGTCAACCTGCGCGGCTTTACCGGTGCCATTCGCAACGACTTTTTTTAGCATGCGCCGTACGGTCTTAGCCGTAGCGGTGCTCAATGCTGGTTCACGCCAGGCAGGTTTGCTGGTCCGAACGATGCTCAGCGGCTTGATGAAACCGTCGTCGGCTAAAGTCATATAAGCACGCGTGAGCTGTAGCGCGTTCACTGACAGCCCATAACCGAAAGCGAGCGTCGCATGCTCGATTTCGCGCCAATTTCTATGGTCATGAAAAACGCCAAAGACCTCTCCGGGTAAACCCGAATCGGTCAACGAACCAAAACCCGCTGCTCGAAATACGTGCCACAAGGTTTCGGCTTCCAAAGAAAGGGCGATGCGACTTGCGCCGACGTTACTGGAACGCTCAAGCACGCCAGCAATCGATATCTCACCGAAATTTCTGATATCCCGGATGACGTGTTTACCGACCTTGAAGTGGCCAGGCGCCGTTTGTACTTTCGTTGATTCATCGTAGGAGCCGGCTTCTAACGCGGCGGCTACGGTAAACGGTTTAATGGTCGACCCCGG
This sequence comes from Pseudomonadota bacterium, assembly GCA_039030125.1. Taxonomy (GTDB): domain Bacteria; phylum Pseudomonadota; class Gammaproteobacteria; genus JBCCEV01. The sequence continues at coordinate 11,505 of JBCCEV010000068.1, forward strand.
TTCGAACAAATCGGTGACCGCACGGTTACGGTAGCGCTCGCCGGCAAAGTCATCCCGGTTATTTGGATTGAATGACGGTTGATTGACTAACGCCAAGATTTCACCCGAACGAATATCCGCGACCACCATAGAACCCGCACGCGCCTGGTGCGCGCTGACCGCGGTTTTTAGTTCACGATAGGCGGCGTACTGCAGTCGTTTGTCGATGCTCAAGTGGAGATCTTCTGCTGGTTCTCGCGGCTGGATGCGCTCGACGTCGGCGATCACACGCCCTAATCGATCGCGCATTACCCGGCGCAGACCTGCTTTACCGGACAACAGCTCGTTGAAAGCGAGTTCGATTCCTTCTTGGCCAACGTCATCGACATTCGTAAACCCCAACAAATGTGATGTCACCTCGCTTGACGGGTAATAGCGTTTTTGTTCCTCGGCAAGATGGACTCCGGGGATCTTCAATGCCGCTATCTGTTGCGCTTCATGTGGCGCAATGTGGCGGCGCAGATAAACAAATCGTTTTTCTCTGCGAGGCGCAACCAAAGCGTCAAAATGCTCCACCGTTGTCTCAAGAACTGCCGCCAAAGCTTGCCAACGCGATTTCTGGCCAAGGAACTCTACCGGTTCAACCCAAACGGACTGCACCGGTGTGGAAATCGCCAGGTGATTGCCATTGCGATCGAGGATCATGCCGCGCGAAACCGCGGTTTCCACGACTCGCAGATGGCGCGCATCGGCGTGGTTCTGCAAGAATTCACCCTCTTTGAGCTGGAGGTCGACAGCTCGCCATATAAGGCACGCCGCTAAAACCAAAAATATCCAAGTAACCAACCAACGCCGCCCAGCGGCGAGCCGAACATGCTTGTAATCAATCATTGGTGCCGCCCCGGCACTCGGTGGTAGGTGATCATCGAAAGCTGCTCTCTCGCGATCGTTTCTACCCGACCCTGGGTTCCCCAAGTTGCTTGCTCAAGAAGTAGTTGTCCCCATTCGCGGTTTATTTCAGCTTCCTCAGCGCGCAAGGTCTGTAGTTGCACGAACAACGATCGTGCTTCGTGCCGGTTTACCACCAGTTGAATTGAGCTTGCGAACGCGAGCGCCGCTAACAATAAAATCAAGAAACCTGTTCTCATGCGACGCGCTCAAGAATGCGTAATCGCGCGCTACGCGCGCGAGGATTTCGGCTCACTTCTTGGGGTGACGCCAAAATCGCTTTCTTAATGACACGGCGAAATTTCGGTGCGCTGTCGTAAGCGTTACGACTTTCTTGCTCATGTCCACGAAACGTACGCTTAACAACGCGATCCTCAAGGGAGTGGAAAGCGACAACCGCCAGGCGACCCTGAGATTTGAGATTCTCTACGGCGCTTGCTAGCCCTTGTTGTAACTCCCCCAGTTCGTCATTGACAACGATACGCAGCGCTTGAAAGGTTCGAGTGGCAGGATCGATCCGACCTCGCCGCGGATGGCAACTGCGGACCAAATCGGCTAATTCGCTTGTCGTGGTGAGGGGGGCTCGGCGACGTTGCTCAACGACTCGCTTGGCGATCCGCCGGGACCACCGCTCCTCTCCAAACTGGTAGAGGGCATCTGCAAGGTCTTTTTCAGAAACGCCTGCCAGCCACTGTGCGGCTGTGGCCCCCGCACTGGGGTCCATCCGCATATCGAGCGGTCCATCGTTTTGGAAACTAAAGCCACGCTCGGGCGACTCTAGCTGCGGTGAGGAGACTCCGAGATCAAACAAAATCCCCGCGACCTCGTGCTGCCAACCAAGCTCGCCAAGGCGGCGATGCAGATCGCTTAACCGCGAGTGCCGCACGATTAGACGAGGATCTTTGCGCGCCGTTTGTTCGGCGGCCTCGATGGCGCTTGGGTCACGATCGAGCACGAGCAAACGCCCATCGGGGCCAAGCTTTGCGAGAATTTCGTTGGTGTGTCCGCCACGCCCATAGGTTCCATCAACGTAGCGACCACGGGCATCGATGTTTAATGCCTCCAGGCATTCATCGAGTAATACCGGGAGATGTTTGGGATGCTGGTGAGTATCCGCAGTTGCTGGAGAGCCCTCTAAAGCCTCGCTCACAACGATAAGCTCGTCAGTCCACTTGCGCTGGATGACGATTCTTCGCCGGTGTCAGCCAGCCACGCGTCTCGTTCACCAGCCCAAAGTTCCTGACTCCAGATTTCGAGCTTATTGCCTTGGCCCAAAATGACGGCTTGTTTGGAAAACTTCGCGAAATCTCTCAGATCGGCACTGACGAGGATCCGGCCCTGTTTGTCGATCCGGCATTCGTTCGCATAGCCACGAATGATTTGTTTGGTACGACGCGACTGCTTATCGTAATCCGCGAGTGTCGCGAGCTTTTCCTCAATCGCCCGCCAGTCTTCGAACGGATACAGAAGCAGGGAGGGGTCCCACGGATTGACCGTCAGAATCAAGCCGTTTTCGTCGGCAAGCAATTGGTCACGAAAACGGGCAGGCACCGCGACGCGCCCCTTATCGTCAACACTAACTGTGCTCGAACCCCTGAACATTGCCGTGCCACGTGCTCCGTTGAGTGGCGCACAAGCGACCAAACTGATCGGCTTATACCCACAATTCCCCACTTATCCCCACCGCGGGAACTATAAGGAGACGGGCTTTAGAGTGTCAAGGAAATTTTGGCGATTTCTTGCTTATCTCTCAGTAACTTAGGGTGATTTTCCAGATTGTTTTTTGACGCTTTCCGGTTGCTTTCGATTTTTATTATTTGTATTCAGAAACCTACCGCTAATTCCTAGAATTTACTTGAGATAACAAGTCGGCCTGTAAGCCGGGTTCTGTATCTGACGCGCAGCGACGATCATTCATCTGCGACATCTGTCACCAGATGCCTGTAGCGACCTACCCGGAAACTCACGCGGACAACGTTTGCGGTTAAGCGCGTTTCCCTATTTGGTCTTGCTCCAGGTGGGGTTTACCCTGCCACTGGCGTTGGCCAGCGCGGTGCGCTCTTACCGCACCTTTTCACCCTTACCTCCTGGGAGGCGGTTTGTTTTCTGTGGCACTTTCCGTGGATTCACATCCCCCAGGCGTTACCTGGCACCCTGTCCTGCGGAGCCCGGACTTTCCTCTAGGCAAGCCTAGCGATCGCCCAGCCAACTTGTCGGACGTTAGTCTCTCGCGAGCTGACTTTTAGCGCGACGTCTTACCTAGCTCTCGCTCAGCCCATTGAGAAGTCGATACAGCTCGTTTCGTTTTGCGCCACTTAGCTCGCGCGCTATCACCAATGCATCGCGTTTGTTCACGTGTTTGAGCAAAACCGTCAACAGTTGCCGCAATTCGTCCTCATCGTAGGGTTGCTTTTCGGCACCGTCGATGATGAGAACTAACTCCCCTTTGTTGGCGCCGTCATCGTTTGCCAAGCGTTCAATCAGCTCGCCGACTGCGCCGCGATAGACAGTCTCAAACCTTTTGGTCAGCTCCCTCGCGATCGCGACGCGACGCTTAAAACCGAAGTTTTGCTCGATCAACGAAAGCGTCTGCTTTATTCGATGCGGGGCTTCAAAAATGATGATCGGACGCGGCTCTGCAACCAGTGCCCCCAGACGTTTGTTAGCAGCCGCGCGGCGCGATGGCAGAAATCCCTCGAAAACGAAAGCGCCGCTTAGACCGACGACGCTAATGGCTGCAGTTAGAGCGCAAGCGCCGGGCACGGCGCGCACTGGGATCCCAAGTTCGAAAGCGGTCGCGATAAAGTGCTCACCCGGATCGGAAATCACGGGCGTGCCAGCATCACTGATCACCGCCACGGCTAGCGCCTGCTCGAGGATCTGGGCGAGGAGTTTTTCAGTGATCTTCTTTTCGTTGTGCTGATGCAGCGATAAGCAGGGCGTCGCTATTCCGTAGTAATCCAGCAGCCGCCGACTATGGCGCGTGTCTTCGGCAAGGATACGATCGACTGCGCGCAAAGTCGCAACGCCCCGGAACGTCATATCGTCAAGGTTCCCAATTGGCGTGGCAACGACATAGATTGCGGGGCGCTCGATTGACAGCTCACGATCGCCTGCAGATACTGCGTCGGTGCTTCTCATCAATCAGTTCTTTCGCCAATTCGCGCTAATCGCGTTTCTCATCGTCGTTGTTATTGTGAGCGGCTGCACCAGCTCTAGTCGTCCGGCCACATCAACGGCGCCCAAATCCGATCGCCAGCTTGCTCGCGACCAAATCGCTCTGGGCAATTATCTGGCAGCCGCACGTTCTTTTGAATCGGCCAGTGCGGCTAGCGACAGCGAAGAGCGAGATCGATTACAGTTGATGGCGGCCTTAGCGTACCAAGAAGGCGGCGATTTCCAAGCTGCGGATTCCATCGTCGCCGCCAGTACAACCGCGGATGCGCTCGCGGTTAAGTTGGCAAACTTAGCAAAAGCACGTTCCCTGCTGACGACAGGCTTCCACGAAGATGCGCTCGCCGTCGCCAGGCAAGTTGATCCCCTAAATTTGACGCCGTTTCAGAAAAGCGTCAGAGCTCGGGTGATAGGCACTGCTGCCTTAACTGCAGGGCAATATGATGTGGCAGCGCTGCATCTGTCGGAAAGCCACCGATATCGGCTGGCCGGCATCGATAATTCGTCATTATTGGCGGCGACCTGGCGCGCGCTCACGCGCTTACCCAATGCTGAGCTTGCGGTGCACGCGGGTCATAGGGATCCCGTAATCTCCGGTTGGTATCGCTTGGCCCAACGTTATCGCGCGAGCGGCATCGACCAATCTTCACTTAACGCCGGCTTGGCGGCGTGGCAGACGCAGTACGCCACTCATCCGGCGTCGGCCTATCTAGAGACGTTACTCGCCGAAATAGAACGCGCGAGAATCTTGCCGCGCCAAATTGGCGTGGTGTTACCGTTTGACGGTGATTATGCACAGGCCTCGCAGGCGGTTCGCGACGGTATCCTAACGGCGTGGTACGGCGACCGCAGCGCCCAGCGCCCAACGTTGAAATTCTATGCCAGCGGTAGCGATATTACGCTCGCTTACCAACAAGCTGTCAGCGAGGGCGCCGAAGCCATCATCGGCCCGTTGACAAAAGACGGTGTGAAAGCGCTTGCGGATCTAGACACCTTGAGCACGCCGGTTCTTGCGCTGAACGTACCGCCAGGCACCTCAATGGCCGCGGCCGAGCAACTTTACAGCTTTGCTCTACTACCGGAGGGCGAGGCGAAACAGGTCGCGAGTTTCGCCTACACTCAAGGACATCGCCGGGTACTCCTGATTGGGCCCTCCAACACCTGGGGCAATCGGCTATTGGAAGCCTATCGAAACCAGTGGGAAACATTGGGAGGCGAGGTCGTTGCCGAACAGCGGTTCTCAAAGGGTGATGGTGAATTTTCGAACGCTGTAAAACGGGCATTGAATATCGATTTTTCCGCGGCGCGGGCCGCCACGCTGCGTGCCGATCTATCTCGTGCGATTGAATTTGAACCTCGTCGTCGCCAGGACATTGACGCTGTGCTCATTGCCGCGCGGCCGCAAGATGGTCGTCAGCTGCTGCCTCAATTACGCTACTACCGAGCAGAAAATATCGCCACCTTCGCAACATCTCATGTGTACGCGGGCGTTGCCGATCCAAGCTTGGATCACGATCTCAACGGTCTGGTCTTTGGCGACATGCCGTGGTTGTTTGGATTAAGAGATCCAAATTCGTTCGCCAGTGCGCATCAGAATTGGCGAGATATGCCACGGGGCTTACAACGCTTATTCGCCTTCGGCTTGGATGCCTATCGCGTGATGCCTCAGCTTCATCAGCTTAAGTATCAGCCGCTGACCCGCTTTGACGGCGTTACCGGCGTATTAAGCGCAGACGATACCGGCGTATTGCACCGTCAGCTAGTGTGGTTGAGATTCAATAACGGCATACCGGGAGTTATCGAAAGCGGCTCCCAACAACGATGAGAGCGGCCGGTCATTTCTTCGAAAAGGCTGCAGAAAACTGGCTTAGCGAACGCGGGCTAACGACCGTCGCTCGAAGTTTTAGCTGCCGGCAAGGAGAGATCGATTTGATCATGCGTGAAAACGACGAGCTGGTTTTTGTTGAGGTTCGTTATCGAAGGTCGCGGCGTTACGGCGGGCCTGAAGAAAGCGTTGACCAGCGTAAGCAGAAAAAAATAATTCGCACTGCCGAGAGTTATTTAGCCAGAAATACTAACCGGCGCGCTCTGGCATGCCGCTTTGACGTGATGGCCATAACCGGCGAAGGCGAAGACCTTATGTTCAACTGGATCCAGAATGCTTTTTCCGCATAATGCCCCGGTCGCCAATCGCAGTTCTTCGCGTTCGTTGAGCGAGGGGTAAGAAAATCGATCCGAAGCAACGCATACGAACAATATTCGCCGAAGGTATCGCTGTAAAAACCGAAGCCGCGTCGCGACTTACTGATTCGATCGCCGATGCCGCGGCGCTAATCGCTCAGGCACTCTTTCAGAACAAGAAAATCCTTACCTGCGGCAACGGCGGATCGGCAGCAGATTCACAACATTTCTCTTCAGAGTTGCTCAATCGATTCGAACGCGAGCGCCCGGGTTTGCCCGCCTTCGCGTTGACGACTGACGCATCCACGGTGACCTCGATCGCTAACGATTACCAGTTTGCGGACGTGTTTGCGAAGCAAATTCGCGCGCTCGGGCAACCGGGCGATGTACTCTTGGCGTTTTCAACTAGCGGTAATTCGCACAACATCATTAACGCTATCGACGCGGCACGCGAACGTGAAATGCGCGTGATTGCCGCGACCGGCAAAGACGGCGGCGAGCTTGCTCCAGCACTTGGATCAGGAGATATCGAACTTCGAGTGCCCAGCGAGTCGACAGCTCGGATACAGGAAACCCACATCGTGATCATCCATTGCTTATGCGATTTACTTGACACCGAATTGCTCGGACCACAGGGGGCAGCAACATGATTCAATTTCTAGCGCGATGCGTGTTGGGCGGCGTTCTACTATATTTGAGTGGCTGTGCCGGGGTGATTGTCGGTGGCGCCGGAAGCGCTGCTCTGATGGCTCAAGACGAACGCACACCTGGATCGCAAGTTGAAGACCAAACCATCGAACTCAACGCCTATGCTCTGTTAAAAGCTGAATTGGAAATCAAGGAGCAGACCCACTTGAGCGTCACCAGCTATAACCAAATCGTTCTTTTAACGGGTCAAGCGCCGTCACAAGAATTAATCGATCTTGCCATCCAAATTGTGGCTAAGATTGATAACGTAAAACACATTCACAACGAAATCGCGCTGGCGGCGCCGAGTTCCTTAACATCCCGCACCAGTGACGGCTTGCTAACAGCCAAAGTGAAATCAGCATTATTTGCCAATGCAGAAACCGACTTTCTGAGAATCAAAGTGGTCACCGAGACCGGCACTGTGTTTTTGATGGGAATTGTGAGCGAAAGCGAGGGGGCGATAGCGGCTGAAGTCACCAGTAAAGTTGGTGGCGTGCAGAAGGTCGTTAAGCTCTTTGAGTATCGCCAGCTTGATCCAAGCTGATCAATCCACCAGCTTTAAATGTGGCCGCTTAGGCGCCTCGGCGCGATCTTGTTCTAAGGCTTCATCTGAATCGCGATCTTCGCTGTCAGTCTCTGGATCTTCAGGCAGAGCCATACCTTTCCCGTTTTCTTTAGCGTAGATCGCGAGGACGGCCGTCACCGGCGCAACAATTGAATGTGCGACACCTGAAAAGCGGGCACTGAAACTTATCCAATCATTCCCGAGTTCTAGATCGCGCACGGCCGTCATCCCGACATTCAAGACGATTTTACCGTCTTCAACTTGCTCCAGCGGAACTTCAACACCGGCCATGCTGGCATCAACTAAAATATAGGGGGTAAGCCCGTTATCGGCGATCCACTCGTAGCAGGCGCGAATCAAATACGGTTTAGTGGAAGTCACAACAAGCGTCCGTCACCGGGTCGTAGATCAGCGAAGTTCCGCCTCCTCGGCAGACAGACTCATTTGAAACGCGGGCCGATCGAAAAGTTTGTCCGCGTATTTCATTAACGGTTTTCCAGCCGCGGCCAGCTTGATGTTGTATGACGGAAGGCGCCACAGAATTGGCGCCAGATAAATGTCCACCAGCGAAAATTCGTCGGACATAAAATACGGGTACTGCGAAAAGATTGGAGCTATCGCAAGCAGGTTGTCTTTTAAGGCCTTGCGGGCATTTGCTGCTGCTATTTCGTTATCGCCTTCGAGCTCAATGACTAGTTCGTAGAGATCGCGGCGGACCCGATAGCGAAGCTGACGGTTGTTTGCACGGGAAACCGGATCGACTGGCATCAGCGGCGGATGAGGATAACGCTCATCGAGGTACTCCATCATGATCTGCTCATCGAAGAGCACCAAATCGCGATCGATAAGGGTCATCAAGCCGTCATAAGGATTCAAATCATTAAGATCTTCGGGTTTGGTCTCCTCAGTCACGAAGTTAACCTCGGCGTTGATGTCCTTTTCGGTTAACACCAGGCGGACCGAGTGACCAATGGGATCGGCCGGGCCTGTATATAAGGTCATGATTGACCGCCGATTGCTAAGCACCGACATTAATGGATGTCCTTCCAATACTCACGCTTCATCATAAAGGCGGCAAAAAACAATATCAGTAGAAACCCGAGTACCCAAAATCCCATCCTGTAGCGGACCAGTTTGGCGGGTTCGCCAACATAAACGAGAAACGCCGTTAGATCTCGGATAACAGCTTCGTATTCCTCGGCACTGAGTTTCCCAGGTTGGGATAACTCAAGATGAGAATGACCTTCCTCATCGGTCACGTTCTCTTGTATGCCTTGTAACTCCCACAGCACATGCGGCATGGCGGTCGCCGGGTAAACCAGATTATTAACCCCCGTAGGCCGGGATTCGTCAGCGTAGAAACTGAGCAAAAAAGAATAGATCCAGTCCGCGCCTCTTGAGCGCGCGGTAACCGACAGATCGGGTGGAGCGGCGCCGAACCAAACTTCACTATCTTCGGGGCGCATCGCGACTTTCATGGGGTCGAGGATTTTGTCGGTCGCAAACATCATGTTTTCTTTAACTAAACGCTCGCTCAAACCCAAGTCCTCGGCCATCCGACCATAGCGCATATACTGAGCAGAGTGACAGCTCAGACAATAATTGACGAAGGTTCGCGCGCCACGCTGCAGAGAACTCTTGCTCCACAGGCTAACGTTTGCCTCTTGCAGCGTGCCGTGACCACCGCCTGCCGCGAGGGCCCCGTGACCACACGCGATGAGCATCAGCAAACAGATACTGGCAGGGAGGCCTCTCATTAATGACCCCCCTTGGGCATCGTCACACGATCGGGGACTGCCTTATCCTTGTCCCACTTCGTGTAGAAAGGCATCAAGATAAAAAACAAAAAGTAAAGCACGGTACAGATCTGAGCCACCAAGGTCCGGCCAGGAGAGACCGGTTGGACCCCCAGATACCCGAGTATCAGGAAACAGATGACGAACGTCGTCAGCGCAATTTTATAGTAGGGCCCTCGATACCGAATCGACTTTACCGGCGAGCGATCAAGCCACGGAAGCAGCAGAAAAACCATTACCCCCAAACCCATGAAGATGACGCCCCAAAGTTTGGCGTCAACCCACAAAAAGTTAACGGTATTGGCCCGTAAGATTGAGTAGTACGGCGTAAAGTACCAAACGGGCGCGATGTGTTCGGGCGTTGCCAAGGGGTTTGCAGGAACGAAGTTGTTGTACTCCAAAAAGTAGCCATTCATTTCCGGCGCAAAAAACACAACGCTACAGAACAGCATCAAGAAACCGACGATGCCCATGGAGTCTTTGACGGTGTAATACGGATGGAAAGGAACACCGTCGATGGGCTTGCCGTCGCTGTCCTTCTTTTCCTTAATCTCGACACCGTCGGGGTTGTTTGAGCCCACCTCATGCAGCGCGATGATGTGTAAAGCGACCAACCCAACGATGGCAAATGGTAAGGCGATCACGTGCAAGGCGAAAAAGCGATTCAATGTTGCGTCGGAGACTACGAAGTCTCCTCGAATCCACAGTGATAGCGTTTCGCCAACGAATGGGATAGCACCAAACAAGGAGATAATTACCTGGGC
>JBCCEV010000069.1:0-21590 GCA_039030125.1 Pseudomonadota bacterium
CGGTTGTTGCCTACCGCCGCCGCAAACATAATGCACCCAAAGATACTCATGCAAGATTGCCACGTCACAAGGATCCGAGACTCCCCAACAAACGCAACATGCAAAATACGCGTAGTCCCATGCACGGTACACGCAATGTTGCGGATTCACTCCCGGCTACGATCATATTTCTTCGGCGATCGGAGCCGCCATGATCGGTTGGTACGGCACGGCCATGCTTTGCTACGTGACCCCCAAGGAACACCTGGGGCTCCCAAATAAAGAAGACGTTAAGGAAGGGATCATCGCCTACAAAATCGCCGCGCACGCGGCGGACCTCGCGAAAGGGCACCCGGGCGCTCAAATTAGAGACAACGTGCTATCCAAGGCGCGGTTCGAATTTCGCTGGGAGGATCAATTCAACGTGGGCCTCGATCCTGATCGCGCGCGCGATTTTCACGATGAAACCTTGCCAAAAGAAGGGCACAAAATCGCGCATTTTTGCTCGATGTGCGGACCACATTTTTGTTCGATGAAGATCACGCAGGAGGTTCGCGACTACGCAGCGAAAAGCGGCATTGCGGATGAGAAGACGGCGGTGATGAAGGGAATGGAGGAAAAAGCCGTTCAGTTTCGCAGCTCCGGCAGCGAGCTGTATCAATCAGAGAGCTGACGGTAGCTCGTCGGTGGATAACTCGTCGGTGGCGCTGATCTGTTGCGCAAGTTGGTAAGCCTTCGCGACATCTTGCAGGCGAGCTGAGTTAGGCAGGGTCGTCTCGGTGAGCAGGCGGCGCCACCGCTTGGCACCCGGGCGCCGGGCAAAAAAATTCAGTAAATGTTTTGTCAGGCGATGAATTGGGGTTCCCCTCGATACTTCTTCGTGGATGTGGGCGAGGTATTGGTCAAGAACCTCCAAACGCGAGGGTGGCGCAGCGGTATCGCCAAAAAAACGTTGATCGAATTGTGCGGCATCATAAGGTTCGTTGTAGAGCCACCGGCCAATCATGACGCCGGGTAACTCATGGCGGTGGGTTTGGATTGCAGACTCACTATTCAGCCCGCCATTGAGCGTGAATCGACACCGCGGAAATTCGTCACGGAGGCGATAAACCCAATCGTAATGCAGCGGTGGGATTTCCCGATTCTGTTTGGGGTTAAGACCCTTAAGCCAGGCTTTGCGGGCATGCACATGAAAAGTTTTGCATCCGGCTTGGTGGGTTGTAGCCACAAAATTTGCGACCCAGTCGTAATGGTCTAGTTCATCGACGCCGAGCCGCATTTTGATCGTCACCGGTACTGCGGCCGTTTCCCTCATCGCACGTATACAGTCGGCCACCAAATCTGGTGAGCGCATCAGACAGGCGCCGAAATTTCCCGACTGCACGCGATCGCTGGGGCAGCCGCAGTTAAGATTGATTTCGTCGTAGCCGAACTCACTGGCGGTCAAGCTGGCTTGCGCAAGTTTTTCTGCATCGCTGCCGCCGATCTGAACGGCGATAGGATGTTCACGGGGATCAAACTTTAGAAAGTGCTCGGCGTCGCCGTGCACGATCGCACCAAGCGGGATCATTTCCGTAAACAAAAATACGCGCTTGGATATCAAACGCATCAACAGTCGGAAATGACGGTCAGTGCGCTGCATCATGGGTGCAAGCGCAAGGTACCAATCGTTATGCATTTGCACCTGCCAACACCTCGCTCGTCAACGAGGTTCGTAAATAGAACCCCCGCGGCAGGCTTCTCATGGCGAGGCCGTCTTCATCTCTACCGTGGGTAAGCTCGCTCGCATTCATGGCTTTGGGGCGGATTTGCAAGTAAGTACCCAGGCGTGCATCGAGCGAACCGTAGTCGCCGCTCCCGACGATGTCCATGATCTCTTCCCAATCCTCTTGGAGGATGCTTGCTTGTGAGGTGCTGGGACTCCAGAGGACTGGCGCGCCGATCCGCCGTTCTTCCAGGCGAGCAATGTTGCTGGCTTCGATCGGTACCCACAGAACACGGCGCAGTTTGCGCCACACCGTCGAATTCTCCCAGCGTTCGCTTGGGGGGGCGCGCAAGTTCAACGTTGAGACGAAGGTTGATTCCTTGGGACGACCGGTCGGCCCAATGGGAATGCTTTTGAGCTCGATAGCTAACTGCTCGAAATCGGCGACCGGCCGCGATCCAGCGGTAGCGCCGAGCGCAATTTCCAACAGCTCACCGGCCCAGCCTTTGGCGTTACGCCCAGTTTTAGGCAGCGGGACGTTCACGGTGACGGCTAGCTCCGAGAGTGTGAGACCGCAGATCTGGCGGGCCCGATCGAGCAGTTCGGATTCCGTCTGGGGGGGTGCGCTCAATCCAAGGCGCTGCACAGGTGTTCCGCAAGCGCGCGTTGACGATCGGGGTCTGTGAATGCAGAGCCATCGGCATCAGTAATAAAGAAGTAGTCTTCCACCCGCTCCCCAACGGTGCCGATCCGGGCATCTTGCAGCCGGATCCCGAAGGTTTGTAAGGCGTGACCCACGATTGATAAAACGCCCGGACGGTCGGCTGCGGTTAGCTCCATGATCGTCCGTTCGCCATGCTGGTCACTATCAAAATTAACGGTCGACTTGACCGAAAACTGCTTCAAGCGGCGTCTTGTGCCGAGCGACGCTGATACGCTGCGGACCTCGCCTGCTAACAACGCATCCGTTATCGCCGTGACCACTTTGTCGCAATCCTCTTCTTTCAAGGTGGTGCCATCGTTGGGATTTAATATCACGTAAGTGTCCAGAGCCATGCCGTCGTCATTGGTAATGATGCGAGCGTCTTGAATGTTGTAATGCATGCGGTCGATGGCTGACGCCGTGACCGCAAAGAGATTAGGCATGTCTTCGACATAGACGAGAACCGCGGTACAGCCGCGGGCTGGAAAAGTCTTGGCGGCGACTAAGGGCGTTACGCCGGTGGCTCGCGCCGCGATTATGGTTTGCGTATGCCAAGCGATTTCTTCGGCCCGATGGCGTAAAAAATAATCGCGATCGAAGGTGGCCCACAACTCGTCGAGCTTGCCATGCGCGATACCTGTACCGGCCAGATGGGCTTGTGCCTCGCTTCTAACGGCCAACAGCCGGTCCTCTTGTTCAAGAACAGCCGCGCCGCCGCGCCTAAAATAGCGCAAAGTCGCGCGGTATAGCTCAGAGAGCAAGGTCGCTTTCCAACTCGTCCAGAGTTCCGGGTTGGTCGCTCGAATGTCCGCTATCGTCAGTAAATAAAGGTAGTTCAGATGCATCTGATCGCCGACGCGATTGGCGAATTCGGCGACGACCTTGGGATCCTGGATATCACGCTTCTGGGCGGTCGCCGACATGAGCAAGTGGTTTCTTACCAACCAAGCGACCACATCGCCATCGAAATCGCTCAGGTCGTGGCGGCGGCAGAACCGAATGGCGTCTTCGGCCCCAACTTCCGAATGATCACCGCCGCGTCCTTTGGCAATATCGTGGAACAGGCCCCCTAAGTACAGCAGCTCGGGTTTTGGTAGCTTGCCCACCACCTCTTCCACATGAGGTGGGAAGGGCTCATGTGCTTTCGGAACCCAAAACCGCCGCAGGTTGCGGATCAGAAATAAGGTGTGCTCATCGACCGTGTAGATGTGATAGAGGTCGAACTGCATCAGCCCTGTGACGTGGGCGAATTCAGTCAAATAGGCGCCTAGCACGCCGTAGCGATGCATACGACGCAAGGTCGCGGTGATCCCCCTTGGCTGTCGGATGATCTCCAGGAATAAACTGCGGCAGGCAATGTTGTCGCGAAAATCGTCGTCGATGACATACAGGTGCGCGCGAATTTGGCGAATGGTTTCGGCGCTGATCCCGACGATGTCGTCGCGCTGTTGCACGAGCAGAAATATCTCTAGCAGCGCGGAGGGCGTTCGTTTGAATACTTTGGGGCTGGTGGTTTCGATATTGTTTTGGCGCATTTGGAAACGGCGATTTATGCGCTGTATTTGGGCGTCCTCGGTGGTGCCAAAGTGATCCTTCAAAATATCGAGAAGCATTTCGTTGAGGCTCGCGAGATCGCGGATCGTCTGGTAGAAGCGGCGCATCAATTGTTCAACGCCGCGATTGCCTTCCGAGTCGGTATATCCCAAAACACTGGCGATATTTTTTTGGTATTCGAAGAGTAAACGGTCCTCGGGACGGCCGACGCTAAAATGTAGAGCGCAGCGGATCGCCCACAAGAAGTCCCTATCAGCGAGTAGAGACTTATGCTCCGTCGCGGTTAGGAGCCCTTCATTCAAGAGGGTTTCAAGCGTCGCTCCCTTGAACAAGCTTTTTGCCACCCAAATCAAATTATGGAGGTCGCGCAAGCCTCCCGGGCTTTCTTTCAGGTTGGGTTCAAGTTTCTGCAGTGCGTTGTCATATTTTGAGTGTCGCAACTCCTGCTCACCAACCTTGGCGGCGAAAAATCGTTGTCCTGGCCACAGCTTTGTTACGTCAATTTGGGATTCCGTTGCGTCGAAAAGCGTTCGCTGGCCGATCAGAAACCTTGCTTCAAGTAAGTTCGTCATGATGGTCAGGTCGTTGCTGGCTTCGCTTTCGCACTCGGCAGGGGTCCGCACTGCGTGACCGAGTTTGAGCCCGACATCCCATAACAACCGCAACCAATTCTCTAGCTGTTCACGGTCCTCGCCTGTGGTGCTTTCATCGACCAGGATCGCAATATCGATATCGGAATGCGGATGCAATTCGGCGCGCCCGTAGCCGCCAACTGCGGCCAGAGTCAAAGCTCGATCGTTTAATCCGAACATGGTCCAAGTGCTGCGCAGCAGAACGTCCAACATCTCCGTGCGCCGCCGCACGGTCGCAGTGGCGTCTAGGGATTGATGAAAATCCGCAGCTAGCCGCTCATCGAATGACTTAATGTAGTATTTGAGTTCGGCCAGCGGCGCGCTCTGTGGGTCAGAAACCTCGACGGCGCATAATGCTTCGAGATTTGGCGCTTCTTGGAGATCGCTTGCCAAAGGACCTTAGGCCGCCTGGTTGAACTGCTCTTCTTGGCGGGCGGTGAGAACTTCGTGTCCCGCTCGCGTCACCAGTATGGTGTGTTCCCACTGCGCTGAGAGGCTGCGGTCCTTGGTGACCACGGTCCAGTTATCTGCCAGAAGTTTCACGTGCCTCTTACCGACATTGATCATTGGTTCAATGGTGAATGTCATGCCCTCGCGTAATTCGTAGCCTGTCGCTGGCTGTCCGTAATGCAGCACCTGCGGTTCTTCATGAAATTGCCGTCCGATCCCGTGACCACAATACTCTCGAACCACGGAATAATTGCGGCCTTCGGCCAGCGCTTGAATCCGCGCACCGATATCGCCCAGCCGGACGCCGGGTTTCACCATACTGATCCCTTCAAGCAAACAATCGTAGGCTGTGTCTATCAAGCGCTTGGCTTTGATCGATGGTTCACCAACGCTGAACATTTTGCTCGTATCGCCGTGGAATCCATCTTTGATTACGGTGATGTCGACGTTTACCACATCACCGTTCTTCAACCGCTTATGACTCGGGATCCCATGGCACACGACGTGATTGACCGACGTGCAAATTGATTTCGGAAAACCGCGATAATTCAGAGGTGCCGGGACCGCGTTCAGGTCTTCGGTAATGAACGCGTGACAGATTTGATCCAGCTCCTCGGTGGTCACGCCGGGCTGGATGTGCGATTCGATCATTTCCAAAACGCTGGCGGCTAAGCGACCGGCATTGCGCATTAGCTCGATCTCAGTTTCGTTTTTGATGGTTACGGCCACGAAAGTCACACAAGGGTTCTACCAGCGCATTATCGCAAATGGGGCAACCAAAAATACGATTTTCAGGTTTCTGTTTGCCCGATTCCGTGTTCGCGCCGATTATGGTATAAAGCGCGCCGCCGGCTAGTTGTCGGCATCAATCAACTAAATCCGCACACTTGCCGTCACGGTTGCGTGGGTGTCTGACCTTGGGGTTGGATTCGTAGCTGGGGCAGGTGGAGGCTTAACCCAATCTAGGAGACAACATGACTGACGTCAGCATGCGCCAAATGCTGGAGGCGGGTGTGCACTTCGGCCACCAAACGCGATTCTGGCACCCCAAAATGGCTCCCTATATTTTCGGGGAGCGCAACAAAATCCATATTATTAATCTTGAGCGCACCTTGCCGCTGTTCAACGAGGCGGTGAATTTCGTTTCGCGCCTCGCGGCCAAACGCGGTCGCATCCTCTTCGTTGGCACCAAGCGGGCGGCGCAAGAGGCGGTGATGCGCGAGGCGATCCGCTGCGGGATGCCTTACGTCAATCGTCGCTGGTTGGGAGGGATGCTCACCAATTACAAGACCGTGAAGCAATCGATTGCACGAATGAAAGAGCTTGAAGAGGCCTTAGAAGGCGATGCGCTGGAACGTTTGTCCAAGAAGGAGAGGCTTCGCCTACGCCGAGAATTCGACAAGCTTAATCAGGGGCTTGGCGGCATCAAGGACATGGGCGGGTTGCCAGACGCGCTGTTCATCGTGGATGTCGGTCACGAGCGGATCGCGGTCAGCGAAGCGGTAAAGCTCAACATTCCAATTATCGGCGTTGTCGATACCAATCACGCGCCTGATGGTGTGGATTACGTTATCCCCGGCAATGATGATGCGATTCGCTCGATAAATCTGTATACCGAAGCGGTCGCGAACGCCGTTTTAGATGGGCGTTTGATGGTCTCGGAAGCAGCCGAAGGTGCGGCAGACGATTTTGTCGAGCTTGATGAGAGCGGCGAGCCGATGGTTCAAGCGACCAGCACCGAGCCCCCCGCCGAAGAAGCACCAGAGCAACCCGCTGCCGCCGAGACCGCACCAGCGGAGGCCGCACCGGCCGAGGCGGGTGGCGGCGACACCAAGGAGGGAGAATAGCCATGGCGGTCACCGCAGCGTTGGTGAAGGAACTTCGTGAGCGTTCCGGCGCCGGCATGATGGATTGCAAAAAGGCCCTTGTAGAAACCGATGGTGACTTAGAGGCCGCGCTTGAGGCGCTTAGAAAATCAGGGGCCGCGAAGGCTGCAAAAAAAGCAGGGCGGATCGCAGCCGAGGGCGCGATCGTCGTGAAAGCGGACGAGGGCTCGGCCGTGCTGGTCGAGATCAACAGCGAAACCGACTTTGTTGCTAAAGATGATAACTTCGTGAAGTTCGCCGATACCGTTGCCGAGTTGGCGTTGCGTAACCCGGCTGCGGGTGCCGCAGACCTTGCCTCCATCGATGTCGGCAGCGGCGAGACGGTTGATGAACTCCGGGTTCAATTGGTTGCCAAAATCGGAGAACAAATTTCGGTTCGACGTCTCGCCCGGATGGCCGCTAGTGAAGGGCCCCTTGAGTCGTATCTGCATGGCACCAAGATCGGCGTGATTGTGGCGCTGGATGGGGGCGACGCCGAATTAGGACGAGATGTCGCCATGCACATTGCCGCGTCTAATCCGGTCTGTGTCGCAGAAAGTGACGTTCCTGCCGACGTTCTCGAAAAAGAGCGAGAGATTGAGATGGCCAAGGCCGAACAATCAGGGAAGCCGCCAGAAATCATCGAGAAGATGGTTACGGGTCGACTGAAGAAATTCGTCAACGAAATCACGCTCGCCGGACAACCGTTCGTCAAAGACCCAGACCAAACGGTCGGTAAGTTACTGAAGAGTAAAAACGCGGTGGTACGCGGATTTGTCCGCTACGAACTTGGCGAAGGTATTGAGAAGAAGGAAGATAATTTCGCCGAGGAAGTGAAAGCGCAAGCCGAATCGGCAAACTAGCCTGAGGGTCGCGGCCAGCATGAGTGCAAAACAAAAGCCGCATTACCAGAGGATCCTTATAAAGCTCAGCGGTGAGGCTTTGATGGGTGCGGGGGATTACGGTATCGAACCTGCCACGATCGATCGAATCGCTGCTGAGATTGAGGATTTACACGCCGCCAACGTGCAAGTTGCCATCGTTATTGGTGGCGGCAATATCTTTCGTGGCGCCGGCCTTGCGGCGGCTGGCATCGATCGGGTGACCGCTGATCAAATGGGGATGCTGGCAACCGTCATCAATGCGCTCGCGATTCAGGACGCTTTGGAGCGTCGCGGTCTGTTTGCGCGGGTGATGTCGGCGTTAAAGATCAATCAAGTTTGTGAAGATTACATTCGGCGTCGCGCGATTCGGCACTTGGAAAAAGGGCGCATTGTCGTGCTCGCTGCTGGCACGGGTAACCCATTCTTTACGACGGACTCCGCCGCTAGCCTGCGGGCGATTGAGATTAATGCCGAGCTGATGATCAAAGCCACCAAGGTTGATGGCGTGTACTCCGCCGATCCGGTGAAAGATGCCAACGCGACGCGCTACGACCGCCTGGACTATGACGAAGTACTGGAAAAGAAACTTGGCGTCATGGATGCGACCGCGGTGGTATTGTGTCGCGATAACTCAATGCCCTTGCGGGTAGTGGACATGACGCGCCCGGGCACATTTGTCGAAGCGGCTTTGGGACGTGAAGTCGGGACTTTAGTTACGGCGGGGTAGGTATTGATGATCGACGAAATTCTGGCCGACGCCCGCGCGCGCATGGGCAAGAGCATCGAAGCGTTTCGAGCCTCATTGGCCAAGCTTCGGACCGGGCGCGCTCATCCTAGTCTTCTTGAGCACGTCTTCGTTGACTATTATGGAGCACGCACGCCGCTGACCCAGGCCGCTAATGTGTCGGTCGAAGATGGCCGTACCCTGAGCGTGGCGCCTTGGGATAAGTCGATGATCGAACCCATTGAACGCGCCATTCTTGAATCCGATTTGGGCTTAAATCCAAACACGGCGGGCGCCATAATCCGCATTCCCATCCCACCCCTCACCGAGGAGCGCCGGAAGGATCTGATTAAAGTCCTCAAGGCGGAGGCCGAGCAGGCACGTGTTGCAGTGCGTAACATAAGGCGCGATGCTATAGCCGACTTTAAAGATCTCGCAAAAGAGAAGGAAATCTCGGAAGATGATGCCCGGCGCGCCGAGGATAGCGCGCAAAAAGTGACTGACGAGTTTGTGGCTCGCATCGAACAGGTAATGGGGGAGAAAGAGCAAGAGCTGCTCGAAATCTAAGCGTGGAAGCGGACCGAGAAATATTGCCCCGGCACGTTGCAATCATTATGGATGGCAACGGACGCTGGGCAAAGCAACGGCAACTGCCGAGGATTGCGGGGCATCGCGCCGGTGTCGAAAACGTGCGGGCCTTGGTGCAATACTGCGCGAATGTTGGCATCGACGTCCTTACGCTTTTCGCATTCAGCAGCGAGAATTGGCGTCGACCGCCGAAGGAAGTCTCACTGCTGTTCGAACTCTTCGTCACCGTCCTGGAGCAAGAAGTCGACAAACTTGCCGATAACGGCGTGCGTCTGCGAGTGGTTGGTGAGCGCGCTGCCTTCCCGAAACGCCTGCAACGCTGCATCGAGGAATCGGAAGCAAAGACCCAAGATCGCGAGAAGCTGACCTTAGTCATTGCCGCCAACTACGGAGGCCGATGGGACATTGCGCAAGCGGCGCAAAAGCTTGCCCATCAGGTCGAAGCCGGTGAGCTGAGGGCGCAGGATATCTCAGAGGAAAACTTGACCGCTCACCTCAGTCTGGCTGATTTACCTGAGCCTGATTTGTTTATTCGCTCTGGCGGCGAAAAACGCATAAGCAATTACTTGCTGTGGCAGTTGGCCTACACCGAACTCTATTTCACCGAATGCCTGTGGCCCGATTTTGATACCGCTGAATTTGAAAAAGCGCTATCAAGCTACCAGGCGCGTGAGCGCCGTTTCGGTATGACCAGCGATCAGGTCCGCGCCAAGCAAACGGACTCACTCGCAACAGAAGCGTGATATTCGCCGGGCGATAGAGTCAGGCGGGCGGGTGGCAAAAAGTTGATCGGGCCACGCATCGCAACCGGCACCCTACTCATCGTCTTCATCGTTGGAAGCATTCTCTATCTTCCCGAAGTCGTCGTGCAGTGCGCATTTGTTTTGGCCTTGTTCCTCGCCGCTCGCGAGTGGGGACAATTTTTTGATAGCCCCTCGGCGACACTAGTTTGGGCATACGCATTGATAACGGTCTTCTTAGCGCTCGCGCTATCGGAGATTGTGGCCGGTTGGGTTGATAACAAATCGATTTTGCTGGTAGGGGTTTTATGGTGGCTAGGGGCGTTGATTTGGTTGCTGCACTATCAGTTCCGGCATATTCCATCGCCACCGGGCACTGCGGGCGTCGCGCTCATTGGCTGGTTTGTGTTCTTACCCGCGTGGTTTGCAATATTTCAGTTACTGCGTGCCGACGGCGCCCTGTTGTTGCTGCTATTCATGATCGTTTGGAGCGCGGACACAGCGGCCTATTTCGTAGGTCGAGAAGTGGGTAAGCACCCACTCGCGCCAAGGATCAGTCCGGGGAAGACCTGGGAGGGCGTGATTGGCGGCGTGCTTGGTGCGGCCTTACTCGTGGGCGGGTTTTGTTGGTGGTCTGGGGGGTTCGCCGATCAGCTACCATTGCTTGTGCTACTTATCGTTTTAACGACGATGGCCTCCATCCTGGGCGATTTGCTAGAAAGCCTATTGAAGCGACACCGTGGACTTAAGGACAGTGGCGCTGTGCTGCCAGGCCATGGCGGCGTTTTGGACCGTCTTGATTCAACCTTTGCCGCGGCACCGGTTTTTGCACTCGGGTATCTGGCTATTTCATGAAAGCGCTTACCGTTCTCGGCTCCACTGGCACCATCGGTGTTAACACATTGGACGTGGTCGCCCGCTCATTTTTAGATACCGAAATCTTTGCTTTAACCGCTCACCGAAATGTGGAGGCAATGGCGGAGCAATGTCGCTCCTGGCATCCCAAATACGCGGTGATGGTCGATAGTGATGCCGCCGAACGGCTCGAGTCCGCTTTGATCAAAGATGGCGTTGAAACCACGGTACTGGCAGGCGAGGAAAGTCTGGTTGCCGTCGCTGAGCACCCAGATGTGAGCGGCGTGATGGCTGGTATCGTCGGGGCCGCGGGTCTGTTGCCCAATCTCGCGGCCGCGCGTGCGGGCAAACGCGTCATGTTGGCGAACAAGGAATCACTGGTGATGTCCGGGCAATTGTTTATGGATGCGGTCGAGCACAGCGGTGCGGAGCTGTTGCCGATCGACAGTGAACACAACGCGATTTTTCAATGCATGCCGGTCGATTTTTCACCGGGTCTGGATAGCCTTGGGGTGTCGCGAATCTTGCTAACTGCATCGGGCGGACCATTTCGGGAAACGCCCGTTGCCGATCTGATGCACGTCACACCCGAGCAGGCCTGTGCTCATCCGAACTGGGTGATGGGCAGAAAGATTTCCGTGGATTCTGCAACGATGATGAATAAAGGATTGGAGGTGATTGAGGCCTGTTGGTTATTCTGTGCGACACCCGATCAGATTCAAGTGGTGATACACCCCCAAAGCATCATTCATTCTATGGTTGAGTACATTGATGGTTCAGTCCTTGCGCAAATGGGTAATCCGGACATGCGAACCCCGATCGCCTACGCGATCGGATGGCCGGCACGTGCCGAATCAGGTGTCGAACGATTGGATCTTTTTAAGGTCAGAGAATTGTCATTCACCGAGCCTGATAACCAGCGGTTCCCGTGCCTCGCTTTAGCACAGGCCGCGGCCGCTTCCGGCGGCACAGCGCCGGCGATTTTAAATGCAGCGAATGAGGTCGCGGTTGGCGCCTTTCTGGAGGAGCAGATCCCCTACATGGCGATTGCAAAAGTCGTAGAGCAAACACTCGAGGGCATAACTAGGCAGGAGGCAAGCAGCCTGGAGGCGGTGTTGGCCGCTGATCAGCTCGCTCGAAGCCATGCCAAGGAAATTGTCCAGAAGGGTGTCGCATGATTGATTTTTTGCAAACAATCGGCGCTTTCCTGCTGGCTTTGGGCGTACTGGTCACGATTCATGAGTTCGGGCACTTCTGGGTGGCCCGGAAGGTTGGCGTAAAAATCCTAAGATTTTCAGTCGGCTTCGGCCGCCCGCTTTGGCGTCGGGTTTCAGGTGCCGACAAAACAGAGTTCGTGATAGCGATGGTGCCGCTCGGCGGCTACGTCAAGATGCTTGATGAGCGTGAAGGTGCAGTCGCGGCTGATGAACTCCCACGAGCATTTAACCAACAAGAGCTATGGGCGCGCACCGCTATTGTCGCTGCTGGACCGCTTGCGAATTTTTTGCTGGCCATCGCGGCTTATTGGCTGATGTTTGTAATTGGGATTGGTGGCCCAAGTCCGATTATTGGCAAGCTTAGCGCGGGCTCGATCGCCGATCGTGCTGGTTTGACGGTGGGCGCTGAGATCAAGCAGATCGACGAGCAGGACACGCCGACCTGGGAGGCCGTATTTCGGCGCTCCTTAGACGGTGTTCTGGACTCTCGCGAAGTCTCCGTGACTTATGTCGATGTCGATGGTTATGAACGCTCTAGTGTGCTCGATTTTTCATTGGTTACGGTCGATGACATCACTGAGGGCGATTTTTTTACGGAGCTTGGTGCCGAACCCCTACGCCGAAAAATACCTGCACGGATTGCGAAGCTGGTGTCCGGCGGGGCTGCGGAACGAGATGGCTTGAAGGTTGGCGACGAGGTAATTAGCGCCGATGGCGAAAATATCGAGGGTTGGTCTGCGTGGGTAGAAGTTGTCCGTGCGAGTGCTGGGCAGGCCTTAGCGGTCGGCGTGCTGCGGGACGGGTTGCCGGTCAGTTTAACTATTACGCCGGCGGTCGTTGTCGACAATGGCGAGCGGATCGGGCGTATCGGTGCTGAGGTAGAGCGACCAGAAAATCTCGAAGCACTTCCTCAAGGAGTCGAACATTTTGGCGTGTTTGAGGGGTTCTATCGAGCCGTGGCGCGAACCGCGGATATGACGTGGACGACGCTCAAATTCCTCTACAAAATGATTGCGGGGCAAGCGTCGGTGAAGAACCTTAGCGGGCCCATCAGTATCGCTCAATTCGCGGGCCAATCAGCGGAACTTGGATTGCCCCGGTTTCTTGACTTTTTAGCGCTAGTGAGTGTCAGCCTCGCAGTACTGAATTTGCTGCCAATTCCGTTACTTGATGGCGGACACTTGCTATTTTACCTGATAGAATTCGTCACGCGTCGTCCGGTTTCTGAGACTTGGCAGATGTACGGCCAACAGCTAGGTATGGTCATGCTCTTGGGTCTGATGGGATTGGCCGTCTACAACGACATCATGCGTTTGATGTGATCGCTGTATCCACGGACTTACTCTAATAAAAATATTGTGATTTCTAGAACGCTTAGCGCGGGTATTTTTATCGCGTTGCTGCTAGCGCAGCTGATCGGCAATTCTGCGGTTGCTGAGTCCTTCATCGTCGATGACATTCGGGTCGAAGGGCTAGAGCGGATCTCACCCGGAACGATTTTCAACTATCTCCCCATCAGCATCGGCGACGCGATCGATGAAAAACGGTCGCGGGACGCGGTGCGGGCGCTGTTTAAGACAGGATTCTTCAAGGACGTCCGGCTTGAGCGTGATGGTGATGTGCTCGTGGTTTCCATCATCGAACGCGAGACGATTTCAGAGATCGAGTTCGAAGGCAATGACTCGCTAAAAACAGAAAACTTGCTTGAAGGATTAGCCGACACGGGTTTTTCGGTCGGCGAGGTCTTCAACGAGGCGAAGCTCGATAAAGTCGTCCAAGAGCTGATCCGACAGTACTACGCTAACGGCCAGTACAGCGTAACTATCGAACCGGAAATCATTCCGGTCGATGACAACACCGTGAACGTCATGATCCGAATTAACGAAGGCGAGTCCGCCAGGATCAAGGCGATTAATATCATTGGCAACGAAGTCTTCGACGACGAATTCATCCTCGGCACTTTCGATTTAACAACACCCAACTGGATTTCCTGGTTCACCAAGGACGACCAGTACTCCAAGCAAAAATTATCGGGTGATTTAGAAACGCTGCGCTCGATGTACCAAGACAACGGCTACATTAATTTTCGCGTGCGCTCGACTCAAGTTTCCATCAGCCCCGATAAGGCCGACGTCTACGTCACTATTAATGTCGATGAGGGAGATCTATTCACTGTCGGTGAGGTTAAGTTGGCCGGCAAGCTTATCGTTGAAGACGACGAGCTATTCCAATTTGTATTAACGCGAACGGGCGATACGTTTTCCAGGAAGCTGTTGACCGAGACCAGCAAGCTGCTCACCGACCGGCTTGGCAATGAGGGCTACGCCTTCGCCAACGTTAATGCGATACCCGAGGTCGATGACGAAACACAAACGGCCGGGGTGACTTATTTCGTTGATCCGGGCCAGCGAGTCTACGTTCGGCGCGTTAACTTTTTTGGTAACTCAAAGACTCGTGATGAAGTGCTGCGTCGCGAAATGCGTCAGCTTGAGGGCGGTTGGATTTCCACAGCCAAGGTCGAACGCTCCAAAGTGCGCTTGCAGCGGCTGGGGTATTTCGAGGAGGTCAATGTTGAAACGCCAGCGGTACCGGGTTCAACCGATCTGGTAGATGTGAATTTTTCCGTCACGGAACGGCCTTCCGGCAACCTGCTTCTCGGTGTTGGGTTTTCTCAAAACGCCGGGATTATTCTCAACACCAGTGTTTCGCAGGACAACTTCCTGGGCTCAGGTAAGAGCGTTAGTTTCGCGTTTAACAACAGTGACATTAATCGGACATTCCGGCTCGGTTACGTGAATCCTTATTGGACCATCGATGGTGTGTCGCGCGGCTTCAACGTCGCTTATCAAGAAACTGACCCAGGAAACACCAATGTCTCGAGATTTGATACCAAAATTATCTCTGGTGGCGTTTCGCTGGGCGTACCGATCACGGAATACCACTTTATTAATTTCACCGGCAGCTACGAATCCACCGAAATCAATACCAATCCGTTTTTCCTCGACCCTCGGATCGGCGATTTCTTGATTCGCGAAGGTTCGAAGTACGATATTTTTCGGCTCACCAGCGCGTTCTCCTATGACACGAGGAACTCTGCGCTATTTCCTAATCGTGGCACACTCCATCGGATCAGAGGACAAGTTGCGGTACCGGGCGGCGACCTCACATATTGGAAAGTCGATTACGACAACCGCAATTATTTTCCGTTACCCAAGCGCGCGACGTTGGCTCTGAAAGCACGCGTCGGCTACGGTGATGGGTATTCAGACACTTCACAGTTACCATTTTTCGAGAATTTCTTCGCTGGCGGACCCCGCACGGTCCGAGGTTACGAAGAGAACACGCTCGGGCCTGAGGACATATTTGGCCGAGCGTTGGGTGGGGACGTATCGATCGTGGGTAACGTCGAAGTGCTATTTCCGGTGCCGTTCATTGAAGATTTGAAATCAGTCCGATTGTCGACCTTCTTCGATGCCGGCAATGTTTATTCAACCGACCAGAGTGTAGATCTCGACCTAATAAGAATGTCCGCGGGACTTGCTGGTTTTTGGGTGTCACCTTTCGGCTTATTGTCGGTGAGTTGGGCGCAACCGTTCCGTGATCGTCGCGGTGATGAAGTGCAGCGCTTTCAGTTTTCTTTTGGCACAAATTTTTAAGCCTAAGGAAACTGATCGCGGACAGCCGTCAACAGTCGTTTGATATGGAGTACTACCTTGCAGCAATTTTCTAGAAATATTCTTGTCGCGTTAGCCGTTGTGATTTTGCCGAGCACATTGTCCGCAGCCGACGTTAAGATTGGGTATATCGACCTGGCAAAGGCCGCCGAAGCTTCCCCGCAATGGAGCAAGGCGCAAAAGAAGCTAGAGAAAGAGTTTGCAACTCGCACGCGGGACCTTACTCAAGAGCAGAAAGAACTCGAGGAACTCGCTGAGAAGTTCCAAAAGGATTCGGCCATCATGAGCGAGGCGGAGCGAACCCGTTTGCAGCGTGAAATAGCTCGTAAACAACGAAATTTCGAACAAGAACGACGAGACATTCGAGAAGACGTTGATTTCCGTCGCAACGAACTGCTCACCGAGACGCAGTTGAAGGTGGTTGAAACGGCACGGGCGTTGTCGAAAGCCGAAAGTTTTGATTTGGTGATCAGTCAAGGAGTGATCTTTGCGAGCGGGGCCGTGGATATCACCGACAAGTTGATCGAGCGTTTGAAAGCGGCTGATGGTGGCTAGCCTCGAGCACGGTTTGCGATAGCTTAAGATTAGCAGCGGCGAGAATGCTTTCCGCTGGCGACTTGGCAGAACGCCTCGACGGCCGGTTGTCTGGAGACCCGCGCAGAAAGGTGGCCGGGTTGGCGACCAACGGGCTCGCTGGAGAGGGCGACGCGACTGTATTGGTCGGAGCCGGTTTGTATCACCGCATGATGACTTCCCGAGCGGGGCTGTTAGTGGCACCTCTCGGTGCTCCCGCGTGCGATCGCGATACCCTAAGGGTCTCCGATCCCATAGCCGCTCTCGTCGGTATGGCGTCCTATCTGCCCTTGAAGCGTACGCGCCAGCATGAGCGCTCTAAACGCGAGCCGAGGATCCACCCGTGTGCAAAAGTCGCGCCCAGCGCAGAAGTTGGCCCGGGGGTGGTTATTGGAGCAAGTAGCGAAATTGGATCAGGCGCGCTCATCAAGCCCGATGTACGGATCGGCGATTTTTGCAGCATTGGCGATAAGGTGGTGATCGAGTCCGGCGTGTCGATTGGAAATCGCGTCTCTTTGAGCGCCGGCACCTTGATTGGAGAATCTGGATTCGCGTTTCATTTGCAGAATGGCCGTTGGACGAGGATCCCGTCGATGGGCACCGTGGTCATTGAGGATGATGCTGAGTTAGGGGCTGCTTGCGTGGTTGCACGAGGAGTGCTCAGCGATACCCGGATCGGGAGGGGGGCGAAAATCGACGGTCAAGTATTCATCGGCCATGATGTGACCATCGGCAGCGACACAATTATCGCTGCGCAAACGGCGATTGCCGGCGCCGCGTTCATCGGCGAGCGTTGCAAGCTTGGGGGCCGATGCGCGATAAGTGAAGGCGTTAGATTAACCGATGAGGTCGAGCTTTCGGGAGCAAGCAATGTCACCCGTTCGCTCGACAATGCAGGCCGCTACGCCTCGGTTTGGCCAGTTGCGTCGCGCTCAAGTTGGTGGCGAATGGTCGCCGCAGTTAGACGCCTTAGCGGCGCTGAAAAGATAGGAAGCCTTGGAAGATGACGATGGATGATTTATCGATAGGCAGAATCTTGGAGACGATGCCGCATCGATACCCGTTTCTGTTGATCGATAGGATCCTTGATTGCACACCCTTTGAATCGATAACGGCCATTAAGAACGTCACTATCAATGAGCCGTTCTTTCAGGGGCATTTCCCTGGCCGCCCGGTGATGCCCGGTGTTTTGATTCTAGAGTCGATGGCTCAATCCACGGGAATGCTGGCGTTTTACTCCAATCAGGTTACAGGTGGTTCGGAAAGCGTTTACTACCTGGTCGGTGTCGACAAGGCGCGCTTCAAGAAGCCCGTCGAACCTGGTGATCAGCTCGTTGTGAAGTCGCAATTGCTAAGGAAGATTAAAGGCATCTACCGGTTTTCCGCTAGCGCTACAGTTGCCGATGAAATCGTCGCCACCGCTGAATTCATGACGACCGAAATGGACGCGATATCGTGATCCATCCGCAAGCGCAGGTCGATCCGCAAGCAAAACTTGACGAAGACGTTTACGTCGGGCCTTGGACCGAAATCGGGCCTGGCGTTGAGATTGGTGCTGGCTCGCGCATCGAGTCGCACAGCATCGTACGAGGCAATACCTATATTGGGAAGAATAATCACGTCTTCTCGTTCTGTACGCTGGGCGATGCGCCGCAAGATAAAAAATATGTCGATGATGGTCAAAGCCGCTTACTCATCGGCGACGGAAACACCATACGCGAGTATTGCTCTGTCAACTGCGGGACTCAGCACGGCGGCGGTGTGACCCGGATCGGCGATGACAATTGGATCATGGCTTACTGCCACATTGCGCATGATTGCCAGGTTGGTAACCATACGATTTTTGCCAACAATGCGACGCTCGCCGGTCATGTGGAGATACACGATTACGTGATCCTTGGCGGTTTCACTGGAGTCCATCAATTCTGCCGAATGGGCGAAAGTAGTTTCTCGGCGATTTCAGCGATCATCCTCAAAGATGTCCCCCCGTACTTCATGGTCGAGGGCAACTCGGCGCGGCCTCGTAGCGTAAATCGCGTCGGCCTAAAGCGCCGGGGCTTCAGCGCGAGCGCGATTGCCGACGTCAAATCCGCTTACAAAATCCTCTATCGTCAATCGCGCACACTGCACAACGCGCTTGATGAATTGGAGGATCGCGCAAAGCATTCGCCGGAAATCGAGCGTTTGGTCTCGTTTATCAAAACGAGCGATCGGGGAATTGTTCGGGAACCCAGTAAAACGACAGACAATGGCGAATGATTAGTCGCCAGAACGCGGCCGCGCGCGCGGGCCAGTTTCTAACAATCGGGTGCTGTTAAGCGCTAATGTCGGCCATCCGTGTCGCGCTCGTTGTCGGAGAACCATCTGGAGACACGCTCGGGGCCGAGTTGATCGACGAAATTCGGCGCCTCAGTCCGGGTGCCGAATTCGTTGGCATGGCAGGCCCAAAAATGATTGCCGCGGGATGCCGGGCGTTAGCCAATAGCGACGAACTAGCAGTGATGGGCCTGCTGGAAGTCCTTCGCCATTACCCACGGCTAAAAAAACTGCAACGCGCTCTGATCGGACAATTTATTAGCGACCCGCCCGATGTATTCGTTGGCATCGATGTGCCCGACTTCAATTTTGGCATTGAGCGACGCTTGAAGGCTGCTCGGATCCCAACGGTGCATTACGTTTGTCCCCAAGCTTGGGCCTGGCGAGCGGCGCGGGCGAGAAAATTGACAGAGGTGGTCGATCTGCTCTTGGCCTTGCTACCTTTTGAACCCGAATTTTTTCAGCAATTTGGCGTACCTACCCAGTTCGTTGGCCATCCATTAGCACGCAAGGTCGAGGTGGAGCGCAAAGCCGATGTTGCAAAGCAGACGCTCGGCTTGCCGACCGACGCGAGCGTTCTCGCCATTCTTCCTGGCAGTCGGACACAAGAAGTGAAACGAATGGCGTCACCATTTTTGCGGGGTGCCGTCAAGGTAGTCGAGCGACAAGAAAACCTGATTCCGGTTGCATGCGTAGCTCAAGCTGCTCACATTTCTTTGGTCCGCGAGATCGCCGATCACCTTGGATTAACGGATCTCGAGATCCTCTGTGGACAAGCCTCGTCGTTGTTACAAGCCGCGGAGGTAGCGCTCACAAGTTCAGGAACCGTGACCTTGGAAGCGGCACTGGCAAAATGTCCCCAGGTGGTTGGGTATAGGATGAACCCGGTTTCCTTTGAGATCTTGCGACGTCTGGTGACGGTCGAGCATATTGCAATGCCGAACATCATTAGTGAGTCTGATCTTGTGCCCGAGCTGATCCAAACAGATTTAACCGGCGAAAGGGTAGCCAGCGCGGCGATGCGATGGCTCCGGGACCCGGCCGCGTGCGCCAAATACCAACAGAAGTGCGTGGCGCTTCACGATCAATTAGCGAGCGATGGCGAACTCGCGGCGCGCGCGGTGTTGGGCATGGTAGAAAGAACCGGTGGCTGAAAGGACCCTTATCGCCGGGATCGACGAGGCAGGTCGTGGACCATTGGCCGGCCCTGTTGTAGCGGCCGCGGTTATTCTCTACAGGCGATCAATTGATGGCTTGGCCGATTCAAAGAAGCTTAGCGAAAAGGCACGAGAATCGTTGTACGAGGAAATAGTCGAGCGCGCATACGCCTACGGCATTGGTGAGGCGAGCGTTGAGGAGATCGACGATCTCAACATTCTTCAAGCGAGCCTGTTGGCAATGCAGCGAGCCTGCGAAGCGCTGCCAGCCTCGCCTTATCACGTCATGATTGATGGTAATTGCTGCCCCACTTTGAACTATAGCTGCGAGGCGGTGGTTGGAGGCGATGCCGTGGTGGCTGAGATCAGTGCCGCATCGATTCTCGCGAAAGTCACCCGTGATCGCGAAATGGTCAGACTTGACCAGGATTTCCCTGGTTATGGGCTCGCCAAGCACAAGGGCTATCCAACCAGTACGCACCTGTCGGCATTACAGGAATTGGGGCCAACAAGGATCCATCGAACGAGTTTCGCGCCAGTCGCGAAACTCTTAAAGTAAGCCGATGGGACAGCCGTTTGTTCACCTTCACGTGCACAGCGAATACTCGCTGGCGGACGGATTGGTCCGTATTCCGGGTCTTGTCGAACAAGTCGGTAGCTTGGATATGCCGGCGGTTGCGGTCACTGATCTCACCAATCTGTTTTCTGCTGCCAAGTTCTACCGAGCCGCGATGGCTAAGGGCGTAAAGCCGATTGTGGGGGCCGACGTCGTGGTTCGAGACGATGATAATTCGGCGCCTTATCAGCTCGTTTTACTGTGCCAAAACGAAGCTGGCTTTCGAAACTTGAGTGCGCTCATTTCCCGCGCCTACCGACAACGGTCCAACAGCGGCGTTGTCAGCGTTCCCCGCGCCTGGCTCGATCGGGAAACCGCTACGGGATTAATCGCGTTGTCAGGAGGGTCAAGCGGCGATTTGGGGTCGCTCGTGACGCGTCGTAATAGCCGTCTTCTTCAACAGAAAATCAAGGAATGGCAAGACGTATTCGACGATCGTTATTACGTCGAAATCTGGAGGCTGGGAAACGCAGACGAAGACCTGTTCATTGATGCGGCAGTGGATGCGGCGAGTGTTTGTAAAGTACCCGTGGTCGCAACGAACAATGTTCGATTCCTTCGGCGGGAAGACTTTGAAGCGCACGAAGCGCGCGTATGTATCCACGAGGGACGCACACTGGCCGATCCGCGACGGCCACGCGCTTACACAGAGCAGCAGTATTTGTGTAGTGCCGACGACATGAGCCAACGTTTCTCTGATCTGCCGGAAGCATTGCAAAACACCGTTTCGATAGCCGTGCGTTGCAATCTCGATTTAGAGTTTGGTTCTTATCATTTGCCTGAATTTCCACTTGCCGACGGTGCTTCTGTTGAAACGACGCTTCGACAAAAAACGAATATCGGATTAAAAGATCGCTTTGAGAGCGGTGCGATCGTCGTTGCCAACGACGAGGGACGGAGCGAAGCCGCGTATCTGGCACGCATGGAACGCGAATTGGCGGTGATCGAGGAGATGGGGTTCGCGGGTTACTTTCTAATCGTTGCCGACTTTATTGAATGGGCGAAGGCAAACGGAGTTGCCGTGGGGCCGGGACGGGGCTCGGGCGCCGGCTCACTTGCCGCCTTTGCGCTCGGGATCACGGAACTCGACCCGTTGCTCTACGATTTGTTATTTGAGCGCTTCTTGAATCCAGAACGTGTTTCGATGCCGGATTTCGATATCGATTTTTGCATGGACCGGCGCGACGAGGTCATCGAATACGTGGCGGAGCGCTACGGAAGAGAGAAGGTCGCCCAGATCATTACCTATGGAACCATGGCCGCTAAAGCGGTGGTGCGAGACGTCGGGCGGGTTTTGGGGTTTCCCTATGGTTTCGTTGATCAATTAGCCAAATTGATCCCGTTTGACCCAAACATGA
>JBCCEV010000070.1:0-21086 GCA_039030125.1 Pseudomonadota bacterium
CGAGGAAGAAGAACGTCGTGATCCAGTTATGCTCATCGACAAAATATCCCGTGTTCTTGTCGCCTTCATGATCCCAATACCAAGTATCGAAGATTTGCATGGAGAGAAAAAAGGTGCGGTCTTTGTTCAGGAAAGGAATGAATGTAGGACGGTCCATACCGATCGAGAACCGCATTACTTCGCTCTTATCAAGCCAATCATGGGTTCGGGTGTTGTTCACAAGTTCATCAAAGGTCCAAGACGACTCGATACGAAAAACAATCCCGGACCAAGGTTCGAAGTAGTCCATCGCTAAACCAAGCGTGTGCGAGCGCGCGTATTCTTGCGAGGTCTGGCCGCCGAGGATGCCAAGACAACTCAGATTCACACGACTGCTAGCCGGGCTACAAGCGCCACCCAAGCCGGGGATAGCCAGCCCTTCGAAAGCGGGATCCATTCCGGTAGAGAGCAGGTCAAAACGGCCCGTATTTAAAGCATTCGTTGCCGCGGTCGAATAAGCCGCGATTGGGCTATTTTGCAAGAGCTGTGCGGCAACCAGCGGGCTAACCGAGGCCACCGGGAAGGCGCCAACCGCTGCTCCGGCTCGTCCACAACGAACATAGTCGTTACCGAATCCGGCCCCCGCACAAGCGGGGTCGAGCAAGGTGAGGTCGGCGACGTTGATGTCGTTCACGAACGGGTTAGCGTTACCCCCTGCTAGCAATCCAGCGTTCACGTTCCAGGTATGGAACTTGAAGGCGGGAATATCGTTCCAGCCATACCAGTGTGATACCGCGAAACGGAAATCCGAGAAGCGGAATTCCCAACGCCAGCCGGCTTCCGTATTGCCGAGTTCCCACTCGGGCCGGTTATTGGCACTGAGGCCCGAAGGTGTCCCAAAGGCGGACGGCAGACGTTGGTCGTTAGGTCCGCGCGAGCCACAAACAGAGTCGGTCGACATACCATTCGCAATCGCTACCGCGCCCGCGACACAAGGTTCGGTCGAGAAGTAGTGATTGAAGATCGCAAAGGTACTGGTGTCCTTAGCGAAGGGATGTCCCCAGAAGTGCGAGGGGTTACCCAGGCCGATCTGTTGGAACTCATCAAAGTTCCAAATGAACTGAATCGCGTTGTCGGTTAGCGGGCCAAAGTCACCAGCCTTCCATTGCACTGACGCCATCCACTGCGGAATACGAATGTCTTCGAATGAATCAAAGAAGAAGTGCTGGCCAAAATCGACGGGGTTGACTAGGTCCTGAAGGCGGAAGAAGTCGGTCTTACCCCAAACGATTTGCTGTTTACCGACTCGGATCCACCAATCGCCAATGACCGCGTCTGCGTAAAGTTCGCGGAACGGATACAAGCGGCCGTTAGAGTCAGTGTTCGCCATGGCCACATCGCGGTTGTCGATATTTAAGTCGATACAGCGGTTACAACGCAGGTTGAGGTTCGAGGCCTTCTGCACGACCTGCGGGAATGCGCCACCAATCTGATTGACACCGCCGGTCACCGGATCGAACAGCGCGTTACCGCCAGTTTCTACCGCACGTCGGAAATCAACTTCGAACATTTGTTCCAGACCCGCTTGGCTCACGAAACCGTGACGCGCCAACGAACCGATACCACCCGTACCGTTTCGTGCGCTGGTCGCGAAAACAGCACCGAAGTTGTTTTCAAAGCCGCTGAACGCGAGGTTTTCATTAAACTGGTTGAAAACTGCGCGGCTCGCAAGCGACGGTGTGGAGGAGCCTTCACCGATGCGTCCGTCGGAGAGTTCCCCGCTATCTTGCACGATGTCGTACTCAGGCCGCACGATAGCGACGAACGATAATTCATCGAACACGCCAACGTCGGTGTAGTTTAAGGACGCCTCCAGCTGGAAGCGCTGAATCCATTGCCCAAGATGTGCGGTGCCTGCGCCTAAACGAGCGCGCGCCGTACTCCTCAAGAACCCTTCGATTTCGACCTCACCACCGAGTGCATCGATCGAGATCCGCGCTTGCGTCGGTTGGGACGCGGCGGTTACGACCAGAAGCGCTACGGCGACAAATGTAGTCTTCATCGCTAGCAAGCATTTCATGGTTTTATCTCCCATGTTTTCCCCTTTATTGACCGTCAACCGGCCGATGGAACAACGTCTGAATTCGACTGGACAGCCTGACTGGACTCGTCGCCAGTTTGGGCGTCGTCCATGTGCGATTTCATGACGAAACTTGGTTTGAAAAGCTTAACGAGGAGCGGCAACAGCGTGACCGCCCCGATCATATTGCTCACCATCAACAGCGACAGGAGCATGGCCATCTCACTATTGAAGCGCAGAGATGAACCCGGTATCCAGTAGAAAATTCCCGCCACAACCGTGACGGCGGTAAAGAGCACCGCGGCCCCGGTGGTTGACAGCGCAACGCGCACCGCGTCGTCAATGGTGCGGTGTCGAACCTCTTCACGGATCCGGTCGAGCATGTAAATCGCGTAGTCCACCCCAATGCCGATACCGACGGCCGTCACCGGCAGGGTGTTCACGTTGAGTCCGATTTCCCGAAAGCCCATGTAGGCCCGGTTAATCAATACCGCCATTGCGAGCACCACGAAAACTAACAACGCCGCGGTGATTGAGCGATAAGTAAACATTACCGACAGCATTACCACGACCATAATAAGGATCGTCTGGTTCAGCTCGGATTGCTCAACTTCTTGGTTGGCAGCGGCCGTAGTACCGATAATGCCACCCGCGAATTGCGCGGTCACGCCTTCGATCGGATTTGCATCGATGAATTCGTAGGCCGCATCGATAGCGGCGAAGACCGTAGGACCCGTAGCGTCCTTGAAGAACACCACGAAATTAGCGGTGCGCGCCTCGAGGTCCATGTACTCCAAGATCACCCCGGGGATGGCAGCGCCGGCCTCGTACATAAACAAGGTGTTGCCAACATCGCGCTGGGTCGGCGGCACAATCGACCAGCGTGGGTCGTCGTAGTGATAGAGCCGGTTAATCGAGCGCACCAGTTGCGGTATGTCGCGCGTGCCCCCGTAGTTGATGACGTTCGCCATATGAGCACCAAACTCTTCCATCACGCGCACGACCTCGGGGTCTTTCATCTTGTGCGCTTCTTCGGCTTCGAAGTAGATGCTGAATTGATTGGCGCCGGCAAACTTGCCGGCAATCTTTGCTGCGGCGATGTTGTATTCGGAATCCTGGAAAAGGATTGGGGAGCCGGGCTTGCTCTCACCGACGACCATGTCCTTCGCGTAATAAAGCGAAACCAATACGAATAAAGTTGCGAAGCCGAGCACCGGCACGGAAGCCTTTGGCGACGTCAAAATAACCGCCCAGCGGGCCATAATTCGAGACGGTAAATGCTTGTGCTCTTCTTCCCTGTCGACATGCGGTGCGGGCAGGTAGGACAGAACCAACGGCACCAACACCGTCACAGTGACCAAATTACTCAGCGACCAGAAGGCGCAGTAGTATCCAAGTTTCTCGATGATGGGGATCGAGGACACCGTTAGAACGAATAAACCGGCCGCGTCGGTGAAAATGGCAATCGAGGCGGGCACGATGAGTTCACCCATACTTGTTCGCACCGCCTCTTCGCGCGTCGCGCCAAGGCGAAGTTCATCGTGATAGCGCTCCATCATCTGCACGCAGTGGCTCGCTGTGCGCGCCGAGATCAAGATCGGCACCACCAGGATCAGCGGGTCGAGGTTGTAGTTAAGCCAACCGACCAAACCCAAGCCCCAAACCGCGGCCATGCCGGTTCCCAACATGGGAACCACCACGCCCGCCACTGAGCGGAAATGCAAGAACAAGAAAAGCGCAATCAGTCCGAGCGTGATGCCGAAAATCATAGTGAGTTCGCTGGAATGGTAGTAAATCCAGCCCTTAAGCATCGGCTCCCCAGCAATATAGAGCTTCGTGCCTGGGGTTTGCTCTACTTCTGCTTTAAGTTCCTGCAAACGCGTATAGATTTCGTTGTAGTCCAAGCGCTCCTCGTCGAAGCCCGCCAAGATTAGGGCCGCGCGGCCATCGATGGACAGATACGTGCCGTAGACGATGTCGTTGTTAAACGATTCCTCTCGAAGCCTCTTGAGTTCATCGGCGTCGGTGGGAATGTCCTTCGGTAGCACAGGCTCGGACTTAATAAGCCCACCCGCGGTGGTCCTGATCCGCCTAATTTTCGGGTGCGCAATGCTGGCCACTTGGTAGTGATTAACACCACCGATTAAATCGACTTCGTGGGTAACGTGCTTGATCTGGGTCAACGTCGTCTTGTTGAAGATGTCGCCAACACTGTCGTCCACCTCCAAAGACATTGTGACAACGTTCGCGCCGCCGAAGGTCTGCTTCATGCGGTTATAGTTTTTGATGTATTCGTGTTGGGCGGGCAGCAAATCGGCGAAGCGGGAATACACTTCGATCGAGGGCAGCGAGTAAGCCAGCATCGCGCTGGGCACAAGGATAAACAGGATCGTGAGCACCCTGTTATCTAGTAAAAAGTTGGCGACCTTTTGTCCGGTCGTTTTTTGATTCTCGGCCAAAGCTACTTTTACTCCCAATTACACACGCAGCACTCTTGCGCAAAATCCCCCAGCGCGCGCAATTTTGACAGTTTTGTTGTAAAAGATAAACACCTTATGTGTTGTTTTTGAGCAACACACTGAACTTTAAGTGAATTGTGAGCTACCGGGCTTAAGCTGCCAGCGATGCCGAAGTCTTCTGATATCGCGGCTTCCGCGTCCATACGGCAGCGTTTGGATGGAATCCAGGTCATGGTTCTTGTCTTTTCGTTATCCGTACCACGGTTGTCTTGCGAGAAATTCCGATGCCGGGCACATTAGCGGCTCTCGCCACCATCTGTTCAAGGAGCGTTAATGATCTCGCCAGACGAATTCCGCCGGGCCTGCGGCCTGTGGGCGACAGGCGTATCAGTCGTCACCACGGCCAATAAAAATGGCAACCCCTTTGGCCTCACCATGAACGCCGTGAGTTCCTTGTCACTGGACCCGCCCATGTTCTTGGTCTGCGTCGATAACGGCTCGGACACCATGGTAGCGATGCTCGAAAGTCGTGTGTTTTGCATCAATGTACTCACCGGCTCGCAAACGGAGATATCAAATAAGTTCGCCAAAAAGGGGCAAGACAAGTTCGAGAGCATCAACTGGCGTCCCGGCAACATCGGCGCGCCGGTTATCGGCGAGGCTTTACTGAGCGTTGAATGCAGAATTGCCGAAATATTCACCGGCGGTGATCACAAAATCATGGCTGGCGAAGTCGCGGAATTGCACAAAAATGATTCGCCTGACGCCGAGCCGTTGCTTTACTACGGCGGCGGTTATCGTGCTTTGAGGGATGCGTGAAACGCACTGTCGCCCTCGCCCAAATTCTGTACAGCGTTATGGGTTACTGGTATTTTAAATGCCGAACTCAAGGGGGAGTTCGCAGACCGGACAACGGGTTCGGTGCGAGACACCCTCACATAAATTTTCTGATCCAACGCTCAAATTCGTAGATACGGAACCCTTGATGAAAAGATTCGCGAAAATCAAATGCGCGCTCATTGTCTGTTTCGCGTCGGCAGTTGCCGTCGCCGCCGATGGTAAGCGAGCGCTTGGAGACATTGATTTTATTGGCTCAGCGTACCTGCCATCACTCGGGCAAATCGTTGTCGCCGGACATAACGGCGTTATTGGGACCCTTACTGTTGATGGGGATAACGCGACGTTAAATTTAATGGAAACCCCGCCGGAGGAAGATTTCACGGCGCTTGGGAAAATCGATGACTCGCGCGCCCTAGTCGGCAGTGCGACCGGCAAGCTCTACAGTTATGACGGTACCCAGCTTGAAGAACTCGCGGCGATATCCGAGTACGAAGATCCAATTCTAGATATCGAACGCGCCGACGACGGTGTGATTTGGGCCGTGGGGGCACGAGGCCTGGTGGCCAAAAGTTCCGACACCAAGGAATGGGAAATCCTCGAAATCCGCGATGTCATCCAAGAAGCAATGACGTTCCCGGGGGGCCAAGCTGCGGATTGGTATTTCGGGGTGGCCAACGTCGATGCCGAGAGCGTGAAGCTGACTGTCAGCCGCAACGGCGCGCCGGCAATCGAAGATGACGATTTTCTGATGTACCCCGATGAAGGCTTCGTTCAATTTCACTACGACATGGACGAAACGCCGGCGCCAAGCGTTGCGTTGCGTTTCAACCCGGGTCCGCCCTTTCGCGCGGGCGACGTGTCATGGAACGCCGTACTCACTCAGGGTGACACGGTCACGATCGCCGGTGAATTCGGCATGATTTTCCAAACCAATGACGGTGGCGAAACCTGGTATCGGCGCGATGGCAAGATGATCCCGCGCGAACCGTCCCCAGCCTATTGGGTGGCGGGCGCGAATAATGGCGAGCTGATGTGGTTAACCGCCGCCGCGGGAGTCAGCTCAATGAGCACTGACGGTGGAAAAACCTGGACCAGCAATCCTAAACCAGGGCGCGAAGGCATCTTCGGAATTTTATTGGAGGACGACGGCATGCCAATCATCGCGGGCGCCGTTGGTTTGTTGGGAACGCAAGGCGAGGAGAATTGGTCCCTCGCTGACCGAACCGAGCTGAGGCTCCTATCCTGGATGAAAACGCCGATGAAAATGCCGGACGGCTCTGTGCTGGTCACCGGCGGCCGCTCAACGGTTATCCGCTATACCGACGGCGCCTGGACCCGCGTAAACGTTACGCAATAAAACCCGCGTTAAATTAGCCGGCGCCGATGATCTCGCGGCGCCGGTAACACCCCAGCAAATGGTCGTTGACCATTCCGGTCGCCTGCATGTGGGCATAGATTGTCGTTGAACCGACGAATTTGAAGCCCCTGCGCTTCATGTCCTTGCTCAGCATGTCAGACACCTCGCTGGTGGTCGGACAATCCTCCATCCTGCGAAAGCGATTGTTACGGGGCTTATCGCCGACAAAGCCCCAAAAGTAATCACACAGAGATTCAAATTCCTCGCAGACCTCGAGCGCGGCGCGCGCATTGGCAACCGTCGCTTTAAGCTTCGCGCGGTTACGAATCAATCCGGGGTTGGTCATTAATTTTTCGATTTTCGCGTCACCGAAGCGCGCAATCTTGTGCATATCAAAGGCGGCGAATGCCTTGCGATAGTTCTCGCGTTTTTGCAAAACCGTATACCAGCTTAGACCCGCCTGCTGGGTTTCGAGAACCAAGAACTCGAACATCCGCGCATCATCGCGCACCGGCACACCCCACTCACGGTCGTGGTACTCGACGTAATCGGGTTTGTTAACGTCGACCCAGGTACAGCGCTTCACCGGCTCGCGAGTCCCTGGGTCGGTTGTTTAGCGTGGCGGCAAACGGGTGGCCGCGTCGAGCCGAATGCACTCACCGTTAATGTAAGGATTCTCCAGGATGTGGCATGCGGTCGACGCATATTCTTTCGGCATCCCAAAGCGTTTTGGGTATTCGACCTGACCTTCAATCCGGGCGCGAACTTGCTCAGACAGGGTTTGTATCAAGGGCGTCTCAAACAGGCCCGGCGCGATCACGTTAATTCGCACGCCGTCGCGCGCGAAATCACGCGCGATAGGTAGCGACATACCCACCACCCCCGCCTTACTCGCCGAGTACGCGGCCTGGCCCATCTGACCGTCAAAAGCAGCAATGGAGGCCGTGTTGACAATGACGCCACGCTCGGCCGCATCCCCCTCTGGTTCGTTGTTAAGCATTTGCGCGGCGGCATGGCGCAGCACATTGAAAGTGCCAACGAGATTGATATCGATAACCCGTTTGAAGGCATCAAGCGGGCTAGCCTCACCCTTCATGACGGTTTTCATGGCCGTGCCGATCCCAGCGCAGTTGATGCAGAAATGAACACCACCTAAATGCTCGGCCACGTCATCGATGGCGGCTTTGGCCGCTTCATCGCTCGTTACGTCGACCTGACGAAACAGGCCGTT
The DNA here is from genome assembly GCA_039030125.1 of Pseudomonadota bacterium. Taxonomy (GTDB): domain Bacteria; phylum Pseudomonadota; class Gammaproteobacteria; genus JBCCEV01. The sequence continues at coordinate 7,947 of JBCCEV010000070.1, forward strand.
CAGTGATGAAGCCGTCTGCTCACCTAACTTATCGTTAACGTCAAATAGTGCCACCTTCGCACCTTTGGCAACGAGCAACTCGGCGGTCGCGGCACCCAATCCCGATGCGCCCCCGGTAACGATCGCCACTTTCCCATCAATATTCATTTTTTACCCTCAGTCGGTTAGGCGATTTCAACGGCAACGGCAGTCGCTTCGCCACCGCCGATACAAAGTGATGCGACGCCACGTTTGAGATTCATGTCCTGCAAGGCATGAACCAAGGTCACGATAATCCTCGCGCCCGATGCGCCCACCGGATGACCCAAAGCGCAGGCACCACCGCGCACGTTAACCTTGTCGTGGGGAATACTCAGTTCTTGCATTGCCGCCATGGCGACCACCGCGAACGCCTCATTCACTTCAAAAAGATCGACGTCATCGACCGCCCACCCGACTTTGTCGAGAAGTTTCTTTATCGCGTCAATCGGAGCGGTGGTGAACCAACCGGGTTCTTGAGAATGTGTGCTGTGCCCGAGAATTTTCGCGACCACATTAGCGCCCACTTCCTCGGCATGCGTTTCGCTGGTAAGGACGAGCGCGGCCGCGCCATCAGAGATTGAGCTTGAATTGGCGGCCGTTACCGACCCATCGGCCTTGAAGGCCGGGCGCAGGTGCGGGATCTTGTCGAGCTGCGCCTTGCCGGGTTGCTCATCGGTATCCATGACGCGCTCGCCCTTACGGGTCTTGACGGTTACGGGCTCGATTTCGCGCTCGAATAAACCTTTGTTAATCGCGTTTTGGGCGCGCTTAAGAGATTCGATGGCATAAGCGTCTTGTTGCTCACGGGTGAAGTTGAAGCGCTCGGCGCAGTCTTCGGCATAAGTGCCCATTAAGCGGCCTTTCTCGTAGGCGTCTTCCAGACCGTCAACAAACATGTGATCGAGAATTTCACCGTGGCCCAGACGCATGCCGCCGCGTGCTTTAGGAACGATGTAGGGGGCATTGGTCATGCTCTCCATGCCACCGGCCACGATCACCTTGGCGGAGCCCGCTTGGATCGCGTCTGCGCCCATCATCACCGCCTTCATGCCCGAGCCGCACATTTTGTTCACCGTTGTACTACCGACTTCGAGCGGAATACCGGCACCGATTGCCGCCTGGCGAGCGGGCGCCTGACCGAGCCCTGCGGGTAACACACAACCCATAATGGTTTCGTCGACAGAATCGGGCGCTATCAGTGCGCGCTCGAGCGCGGCTCGCGCGGCGGTGGAACCTAAATCCGGTGCCGGCACATCCGACAACTCGCCCTGCATCCCGCCCATAGGTGTGCGCGCCATGCCTGCAATTACGGTGGTGGTCATAGTGTTTTCCTGCTGATCGCTTGAGATTAAGGAATTTTACGCGGCGTTAAGTTGCGCCACTTGCTCCGCAATAGTCGCAGCAATTGGGAATGCCGAAGTCGCCGCCGGTGAGGGCGCATTACATACATGCACCGAACGAGGCGAGCTTTTTATCAGAAAATCGCTGATCATGGTACCGTCCGACCGCACCGCCTGAGCACGGATCCCGCAACCTTCGGTCACTAAATCTGCGAGCGTTAGTGCCGGACAATAGCGCCGCGCCGCGCGGAGGTACGCGCGTTTGCTCAAGGCCCGGTAGAGTTCACCGCAACCCGCGCTTATGTGGGTTGCGAGGAGTCGGTAGAGGCCAGCGAAACCAGCCATCGCTAAAAGGTCGCGCCGATCGAACGCCCACTTCTCGTAACTTTCACGGCTGAGCGCCAGCATGGCGCTCGGCCCGATCGACAACGTACCGTGAATTTCAGGTGTGAGATGGATCCCAAGAAATGGCAGCTTCGGATTCGGCACCGGATAAATCAGCGCGCTGGTGAGGTGGTTTCGCTCGGCGGGCAATCTAAAATAATCGCCGCGAAAAGGCACAATCGCGAAATCCACCTCCAGACCACCCATCGCAGCCAAGCGGTCGGCTTGCAAACCGCTACAGCACACCAGCGTGCGACCGTGAAAATCGCCCATTGAGGTTTCAACAACCACTTCATCGGACGCCTCCTCGATTCCGATCACTTCGGTGCCGTATTGCACACTCGCGCCCGCTGCTCGCAGCAGCCCCTCGAGCTGCCTGCACATCGCCGGATAATCAACGATTCCCGTCTCACGAACGTGGAATGCGCCGGCACCAATGATGTGCGGCTCCTCGTGACTTAGATCCGCTGCACTCAAAGAACGGCATTGCAAGCCATTTTTCTCTGCGTTCGCACGAAGCGTTGCCAAGCCCGCCAACTCACTATCATCGGTCGCAACAATGAGCTTCCCGGGAGTTCGATACGGGATCTCATAGCGCTCACAAAAATGAGTGGTCGCTGCCACGCCCGCCCGACAAAGCTGCGCCTTCAAGCTCCCCGGCGCGTAGTAGACGCCCGCGTGGATCACCCCGCTATTGTGCCCACTTTGATGCTGGGCACATTCCCCTTCTTTCTCAACGAGCAACAGCTTTTTGTCCGGTGATCGATTCAGCAACTCGAAAGCCGTGGATAAGCCGATGATCCCAGCCCCTATCACGATATAGTCAAATTTTGCGCTGGTCATGGGAGCGAAATGTAAGAAGTTGCCAAAAGTGTTCATCGTGCGGTGTCGCCGACATTATAGGTTCGAAGAACCTGATAGGATCGCGCCCCGTTTCGAAACCAATACCAAGGACACCGACGATCCGATGAGCGAGCAGCAAGCGCAAAATATTACCTGGCACGATCACCAAGTCTCAGATGCTCAGCGAGGCGGCCTCAAAGGGCACGGCGCTGCCGTGTTGTGGTTCACTGGATTGAGTGGGTCCGGCAAAAGCACTATTGCTAACGCCGTGGACTACCTACTTCACGAACGTGGCATTCATACCTTCTTACTCGATGGTGACAATGTCAGGCATGGTCTGAACAAGAACCTGGGTTTCTCGGCGGAAGACCGAGCCGAGAACATTCGGCGGATCGGCGAGGTGGCAAAATTGATGAAGGAAGCGGGCCTGATCACGCTGACGGCCTTCATCTCGCCTTACCTGGTTGATCGCGATGACGTTCGTGCCTTGTTCGCCGATGGCGAGTTCATCGAGATTTACGTTGATGCATCGTTGGAAACCTGTGAAGCGCGCGACCCCAAGGGTCTTTACAAAAAAGCCCGAGCCGGCGAAATAAAAGGCTTCACCGGGATCGACGATCCTTACGAGGCGCCAAAATCCCCGGAAATTACGGTTGATTCCAACAACCAAACTATCGAAGCACTGGCCCGCCAAATCGTCGGCGAACTCGAAGCGCGCGGTCTACTCTAGCTGCCCTCGACAACTTTCCCCGGGTTCATTATGCCGCGCGGGTCTAGACTTTGTTTCACAGCTCGCATTAACGAGAACGACGCGCTGTTTTTATAGCTCTTAAGAGCGTCCTTTTTCAGTTTTCCAACCCCGTGCTCGGCACTGAAGCTGCCCTGCATTTGGGCAGCAAGTTCGTGGACTAAGTCACTGACCTGCTCTTTGTTGGAAGCAATCCAAGTGGCGTGCTGTTGACCCTGGGGCGCGAGCACATTGAAATGTAAATTACCGTCGCCGACATGCCCGTAAAGCGAACATCGTGCGGTCGGGAAAGTCTCGCGGATCATCGTTTTCGCACGTTCCGCTAGCTGTGGAAGCTGACCCATTGGCACTGAAATATCGTGCTTAACCGAGCCGCCTAGTACCCGCTCCGCCGCGGGTATTTGTTCCCTAATGCGCCACAGCGCGCGCCGCTCCGTCTCACTCTTGGCAACAAGTGCATCGTCAACTAAACCGTTTTCCGAGCATCGATCGAGGGCTGTCAGCAGTGCGTCTCGATCAGCGTCTGGCAAAAAACTGCTGAACTCCATCAGAGCGTGATGCCGTTCGAAGTCGATAGATTCCGGTACTTCGACGTCACTCAGGGCGTCTGCGAGAAAACGCAGGGATTCGGGGGAGATGTATTCAAAAGAAGTGATGTTCTCGCCCAACTCATCTTTTAGATAACCGAATAGTTCACAAGCGCGCTCGAGGCTCGAGGTCGTGATCCAGCAAGCAAGATGATCCTTCGGTTTTGAAAAGAGCTTAACAGTCGCCGCGGTAATCACTCCCAAGGTCCCCTCCGCGCCCAAGAACAATTGTTTGACGTCATAACCGGTGCTGTTTTTTCGTAATGGACTGAGTTCCTCGACGACCGTTCCATCAGCCAAGACCACCTGCAGTCCCAGGACAAGCTCGCGGGCGGTGCCGTAACGCAGGACAGCCAGGCCCCCGGCATTGGTCGACAGATTGCCACCGATCTGACAGCTCTGTTCCGATCCCATGCTGAGCGGGAATAGCAGTCCGGCATCATCGGCGGCTTGTTGCGCCGCGGCCAAGGTCATACCGGATTCGACGGTCATTGCGCGTGAACTGATATCAAGCGCCAACAACCGGTTCATGCGAGCTAAACAAAGCACGATCTCGTCGCCAGACTCGCTGGGCGTAGCACCGCCACAGTAACCGGTATTTCCACCTTGCGGCACAACCCCAACACCCGAATCGTTGCACAACGCTATCACGGCAGAGGTTTGCGCAACTGTGGTCGGGAGCACGATCGCCTGCGCCGCGCCCTGATATTGGCGGCGCTCGTCCACCAAAAAGGAAGACATCGCCTGCGCTTGCTGGATCACACCGTCGTCTCCGACGATATCTATTAAACGTTGCGGGAAGTTCACCGTTTTCAGGCGGCCCGTTCAGGCCGCGATTTGAGCGTTCCAGCGAGCCTTGAATTCGTCACAACGTGCGAAAAAATTGCCAGTCGATTTGGGCATTGGGACGCGAGCGAACGCGATCCATTCAATCAGACGCTTCCCTTCATGAATCAACTCCACGCCTGATACCGCACACTTCAGGGCGCCGGGCTCGTTGGGTATGTCTTGGGCGCTAAATCCGGCTAGATCATCACCGGTGGTGACGAACGCCGGCCACACCCCGAAAATTGCGGGGTCGGATTTGACGGTCTCGCTCTCGGCCTTGGCAGCGGCTGCGTAGTTCTCTATTTTCGCCCCCACGCCTTCGTAACAGGTCACATCAGCGAAAGTGTCCAACATCCGGATCGCGATTTCATCGATTGCTGCCATCGTTTGCGCAATCTTTATGTAACGCGATTCATAGAAATCGGTGACGGGCATATTGAATGCCTTGAGAGGCTCGCCCCACAACTCGTCCAAGCCCTCCTCGCCGCTGTAGTGCAGCACCTGCTTACCAAGATCAAAGGCCTCAAGAAAACAAGATTCACACTCAAGCATCAACTCGTTTTCTTGGGTGATCTCGATGCCTTTACGCCGTAATTCGAAGATGGAACCAAAAATGTCGGAGCCGCGATTGAGCAACGCGCCGGCGAGCATCGCGGCATTCACGCGTTTCCGTTTGTTATCGGTTTCGGTCTCGTAGGCCACGCGCGCCGCTTGCAGGTTATAACCCGGCGTGTTGATGCCAGGCTCGGTGTGGTGAAAAACCCGTTTGGTGAGCTGGTCTATTAATTCCCGGCGCGCCACCGCCTCATCGCTCGGGACCTGGTAGCGGCGGATCCAGTAGCCATCGAAGAAGATGGACGATTTGCCATCGATCTCCCGAACCGTGCCGTTAGCCGGCGATGCTTCGGTCATTGCATTTGAAGCCTGTTGCTTAAATCGACAGTTAGCAAAGAATAGTCCAACCGCACGCGACCGTAAGCAAAAGTTACGAGGAATGCTACCAATTGGTTCACGCGGTTTTGCGAAGGGGCGCCCGGGACGCAACATTTCTTGCGCAGCAGGCCGCGTCGTGGCTCCGGTATAGTGCTGTATTCATCGCCCTAAGCGGCATCGTCATCAGGGAACCGATAGTCTTCGAGCTGATTGCGCAACGTCAGTTTGCTGATCTTGCCGGTCGCAGTATGCGGGATCTCCTCGACGAACACGACGCCGTTGGGGATCCACCATTTTGCGACCTTGCCGTCGAACCAACTCAGCAACTCGCCCTGATCGGGTTGTTCACCAGGATTGGGAACGACCACTAATAATGGGCGCTCTTGCCATTTAGTATGAATATGCCCAACCACGGCGGCCTCCTGAACTTGAGGATGGGCAACAGCGATATTCTCAAGCTCAATCGAACTGATCCACTCGCCTCCCGATTTAATGACGTCCTTGGTGCGGTCGGTGATTTTGAGAAAACCATGAGGGTCGATGGTGGCGACATCGCCCGTTTCAAACCAACCATCCTCATGACTGCCCGCCGTGCCGTCAAGGCGGTAGTAATCCGCACAAACCCAATACCCTCGAACTTTTAAGGCGCCGTAGGCCTCTCCGTCCCACGGTAATTCGTTGTTGTCGTCGTCTGTAATTTTGATTTCAACGCCTGGAACGGCCCGACCCTGTTTGGCGATTTGCTCGCGCAATTCCTCGCCTGCCAAACCAATTTGCGCGGGCTTTGGACGATTCAGCACACCGAGCGGGCTCATTTCCGTCATCCCCCACGCGTGCAGAACAGTGACGCCATGCTCGTCTCGAAACTCCTCCATCATTGACACCGGGCACGCCGAGCCACCGATGCAAGTCCGGTTTAAGGGTTCAAGACTGCGCCCTGTTTTGCGGATGTAATCCAACAAACCCAGCCAGACGGTGGGTACCGCACCGGCAACGGTTACTTGTTCGTCGTTGATTAAATCAGTAAGTGTTTCAGGGACACTAAGTTTGGGGCCTGGGAAAACCATCTTCGCGCCGACCAGTAGTGACGCGTAGGGAAATCCCCAAGCATTGACATGAAACATCGGTACCACCGCCAGCACCGCATCGGTCGCGGATAAAGAGGTCGTGTCCGGCAAGGCCATGCCATAGGCGTGCAAAACCGAACTGCGATGATCGTACAAAACACCTTTGGGGTTTCCGGTGGTCCCGGAGGTGTAACACAGGCAACTCGCAGTGCGCTCATCGAGTTCCGGCCAGTTGTACTGCGTCGACTGCGCGCTGACCAAGGTCTCATAACACTGGACGTTCTTAAGCGACGTCTGCGGCATTGCCTCAGCACTGGTCATCACCACATAGCCCTTAACGGTGGGACACTGGTCTTCAACTTTCTCCAGCATCGCGATAAACGCCGGATCGACGAATATCCACTCATCTTCCGCGTGATTAATGATATACACGAGTTGTTCTTCGAACAGCCGCGGGTTGATCGTGTGCAAAACACGCCCGCTCCCCGAAACTCCGTAGTACAACTCCAAATGACGGAAATCGTTCCACGCGATGGTTGCGATCCTCGCTTCACTCCCGGCTCCCAGTTGGTCCAAGGCGTTGGCTACCTGGCGCGCGCGATCGGCAAACTCACGATAACGATAGCGATGGCGCTCGTGGTCGCTGGTGACCGACACGATTTCCTGATCAGGGTGGTTGCGCTCGGCATGACGCAAAATCGTCGTGATCAGTAGTGGCGCATCCATCATTAGTCCACGCATAGTGAGACCTCCATCAACATTACAATGAGCACAAAAAGAAGTACCTGCAGCGCTCGAATCCCTGGTGCGCCGGGAGTGCGGATTCTAAACGATCCGAGCAGTGCAAACGCACCTCCCCGTTCTGCGAGGCACGGGCTTTCGATAAACTAGTTGCCCGATGAGCCCCGAACTCACCTTTATTAGACCTGACGACTGGCACGTTCACCTGCGCGACGGCGATTTGCTTGGCGCCGTCACGGCGAGCACCGCCGCGAGTTTTGCGCGCGCAATCGTAATGCCCAACCTTGATCCGCCGGTCACCTCTCGTGATCAGGCTGACCAGTATCGAAACCGGATCTTGGATACGCTTCCCGCGGATAGCGGATTCCAACCACTGATGACCTGTTATCTCACCGACCGCACTGACAGCCGCGATCTACGGCTCGGATTCGAGGACGGCATTTTCGCCGCCGCCAAGCTATATCCCGCGGGCGCGACGACCAATTCGGCGTCCGGTGTCACTGATATCCGCCATTTAAACTCGGTCTTGAGCGCAATGCAGGAGATCGGCATGCCCCTGCTTGTTCATGGCGAAGTGGTTGATCCTGAGGTCGATATCTTTGATCGTGAAGCGCGATTTATTGACCAGGTGCTGGAACCGCAACGACGCGAGTTTCCAGAACTTAAGGTGGTGTTTGAACACATCACCACCGCAAACGCGGTTGACTATGTGCTCGCCAGCTCCGGGAATCTAGCGGCAACGATTACGCCACACCACTTGGTGATTAATCGCAATGCAATGTTCGACGGTGGGATCCGGCCTCACTATTACTGCCTACCGGTGGCCAAGCGTGAATCTCACCGTCTTGCTCTCAGACGCGCCGCGACCGGTGGCGATCCGAGGTTTTTCTTGGGCACCGACTCTGCGCCCCATTTGCGAGGCGCCAAAGAAGCTGCTTGCGGTTGTGCTGGGATCTTTAATGCGCCTACCGCTATCGCAACCTATCTGAACGTGTTTGAGGAAGAAGACCACCTCGAAAACTTCGAGGGCTTCGCATCGTTACACGGGCCGGCATTTTATGAGCTCCCGATCAACACAGCCAAGGTAACCTACAAACGGCAAACCGAACCTGTCATACCACCGACCGGTTACAGCCACGACATAGAAATCTTCGCCCCAAGATCCCACTGGCTGCTCCATGACGAATAAGCATGAATCGCTGTTAAGGTTTGACCGCGACCACCTTTGGCATCCTTATAGCACCGTCATAGAGCCGCCATCGACTTTCCTGGTTGAAAGTGCAGATGCTTGCACGCTGAACCTCGCCGACGGCCGCTCGGTCATTGATGGCATGGCGTCTTGGTGGTGTGCGATTCATGGCTACAATCATCCAGTGCTCAACGCCGCGGCCCGCGATCAAATCGATAAAATGTCGCATGTCATGTTCGGCGGGCTTACCCATGAGCCAGCGATAAGTCTTGGGCAGAAACTCATCGCTATGACGCCTGCGGAACTTGAACATATTTTCTTTGCCGACTCCGGTTCCGTTTCGATCGAGGTTGCCCTGAAAATGGCGTTGCAATACTGGGCCGCCAGGGGCGAAGCCGAACGTTCGCGTTTCCTCACAATCCGGGGTGGCTACCACGGCGATACTTTTGGCGCTATGTCGGTCTGTGACCCAGTCACGGGCATGCATAGCTTGTTTAACGAAATCCTTCCGCAGCATCTATTCGCGCCGCGCCCCAATTGCCGCTACGGGGCACGTTGGGAAGACCAGGACTTTTGCGCGTTTGAAAGCTTGTTCATCGAATCCCATCAACAAATTGCCGCCGTGGTTCTAGAGCCGATCGTTCAAGGTGCCGGGGGCATGTGGTTTTACCACACAGAGTTTTTGAAACGGGTTAGAGACCTTTGTGACCGCTATGGTGTGTTGCTCATCGCCGACGAGATCGCGACCGGTTTCGGGCGCACCGGGCGTATGTTCGCTTGCGAGCACGCCGGTATCGTCCCTGATATTTTGTGTCTTGGGAAAGCGCTGACCGCCGGATACCTGAGCATGGCCGCAACGCTGGCGACAGCGCCGGTGGCGCATACTATTTGTGGCGGCGAACCCGGCCTCTTTATGCACGGCCCGACATTCATGGCGAATCCGCTGGCATGCGCGATTGCCAAAGCAAGTATCGAGTTGCTAGAAAACAGCGAGTGGGAGAGCAACATCGAGCGTATCCACGCTCACTTACACGCCGGCCTGGCTCCACTCGCGGCAAGGTCAAATGTCGCTGACGTGCGAACCCTTGGTGCGATTGGCGTCGTTGAGATGTCCGCAGATGTGGACCTCCGACAGGCGCCCAAGCAATTTGTCGAACGCGGCGTTTGGGTGCGGCCCTTCGGACGGCTGGTCTATCTTATGCCGCCATTCACGATTACAGACGACGAAATTACAACACTAACCAATGCAATAGCGGAAGTCATCGGCCTGTGGGAGATGAATTAACTCATTTGCTGCCAAGCCTTGATGAAAGCGTCATCAAAGCGATGGAGAAATGGCCTGATGTGCCAGTCTGCGCGGGCTGGGTCGGTCTCGACGAGCGCGGCCAGTGGCGTATCAAAGGGCAAATCATCCGTCATCAAAGAACAGTTAATTTCCTGGGCCAACATTATCGGCCGCAAAGTGACGGCGCGTGGTATGTGCAAAATGGCCCGCAAAAAGTTCTTATCGACCTGGCTTACACGCCATGGGTTTATCGGTTAACCGCCGAACGGGACTTCGAGACACATACGGGGCTCGTCAGTCGGCGCCTAACTTCCGTTTACGCCGATGATGATGGCAATCTCTTGCTCGACACCGAGTACGGCATTGGCGTGGTCGATGATCGAGATCTCGAGGCGGCGGCAAATTGCCTGGAGATCGACAACGACCTTGCTGCGGCCAAAATCGATGGCCGCCGGGTGGCCATAACCCTGGTCGAACGCGCACGGGTGGCCCCGCAATTCGGGTTCATTGCGCATCCAGGCGATGACGCAGCGGCGAATGACTGACGAACGTCTACCACAAATTACGCTGACCTTGGCCTTGATCTGTATCGGAGCGTTCTTGGCGCGCTTGGTTATCAGCGAACTTTCGAATCTGCGCGTCGACTATGCGTTGGGCTTAATACCTGCTGTGATCACCGGCAAGTCGGACTTGGCGAATTCGGTCAGCGTGGTTCCCGATGCCGCAACGCTCGCCACCGCACTGTTCTTGCATTCAAGTTTCCTGCATTTATTCGGAAATATGTTGTACCTATGGATTTTTGGGCAGGCCATGGAGGATACGCTTGGCGGGATACGGTTCTTTCTTTTCTATTTGAGTTGCGGGATCGTCGCTGCTCTCTCACATGTCGCCAACGACCCGGCATCCGCCGTTCCGATGATCGGCGCAAGCGGCGCGATCTCCGGTTTGCTTGGCGGCTTCTTGATTCTTCATCCAAGCGCCAAGCTGCTGATCATCGCCCCTACGCGCCGACTACGCTTGCGGACCGTCGCGGTTCCTGCCGCGTTGGTCCTTGCGCTCTGGCTCGCTTATCAACTCTACAATTTTTTTGCCGCCGATCCTCTACAACCCAACGTCGCCTGGCTCGCACACGTCGGCGGTTTCTTTGCCGGACTTATTCTCGCGCATCCTTTTATGTGGACTAAAAACCGTGCATAGCTCGAATGTTCCCTACGTCTCTGTGATCATAGCGACCCACGATCGTCGCCATACCTTGGCGCGCGCCATTGACAGTGTCCTCAGTCAAACCTTCTCTGGGCTGGAACTCATTATCGTTGATGACGGCTCGACCGATGAGACCCGGGCGCTCGTCGAAAAATACGGCTCGGCAGTAACTTACCAATACCAATCTCACGCTGGCGTCAGTCGCGCTCGCAATTACGGAAGTGAAACCGCGCGCGGCGAATGGCTGGCATTCCTCGACAGTGACGATGTTTGGTTACCGACCAAGGTGGAAAAACAACTCGCCCAGGCACGCCAGGACCAGCTCAGGTTCGTGCACAGCGACGAACGCTGGATACGCCGGGGCAAACCGCTTAATCAAAAGGCGAAGCATAAAAAGAGCGGTGGCGATGTCTTTCTAGATTCTCTCCGGCTATGCGTAATATCGCCCTCTGCGGCGATGATCCGCAAGGATCTGTTCTCCGAGCTTGGCGCGTTCGACGAAGCTTTACCCGCTTGCGAAGACTACGATCTATGGCTGCGGGTAACCTGCCGCGAAGAAATCTCCTACGTCGATGAAGTTCTAGTCATCAAGCATGGCGGCCATGCCGATCAACTTTCGCGGACGACGCCTTTTCTCGACCGCTATCGCATCGCGGCCCTGGTAAAACTATTGCGCGACGACGTGCTCTCCCCTACCCAAAGGCAGTCGACGGTTGAACAGTTGCGTTGCAAAGGAGACATTTACATTCGAGGCGCCCAAAAGCATGGGCGTCACAAGGAAGCACAGCGAATCGAGACCCTGATCGGGGAGTTTCAATGATTAATATCGTTTGCGCGCTGCCCAGCGAAGCACGGCCCATCCGCGAGCATTTCAAGCTCAAACAGGAAGGTGGGTGTGAGCCATTCCAATGGTTCGCAAACGATGAAATCCGACTCATGGTTTGCGGTGTCGGTACGCAATCCGCTGCTGCCGGGGTCGGGTACCTAGCGGGTCGCTGTCGTACCGCACGCAAGGAGGGATGGTTGAATGTCGGTATCGCGGGCCACCAGCAGGCGCCCGTTTGTGATGCCTACCTGGCCCACAAAATCCACGATGTAATAACGGCGGAGCGTTGGTATCCAGCCTTGCAGTTTACAAGCGAACTGCAGACTCGATTGGTCGAAACTCACCCTCGCGAGGTGACGGCCTACCCCGCAAATGCGTTGGTCGAAATGGAAGCAGCGGCATTTTTCAAGGCTGCTAGCCGCTGCGCCGAGTTCGAGCGGATACACGCCCTCAAAATCGTTTCCGACAATACCCTAAACAGCGTAACGGCCCTCACCCGCGAGCGGATTTCATCATTAGTGGCGGCGCGCATCGACCAGATTTCAAAGGTGATTGCTGACCTTCAGACAATACCGAAAGCACCGCCAATCGATACCGACCATTTTATCGAAACCGCCTTGAAAAAATTTCATCTATCGGTCAGCGAGAGAATTCAACTGCGCTCAATTGCCGCGCGTCATCTCGTGCTGTTACCGAACGAAGACCTCTGCCAATACGTGAGCGATAGCGAATCGTCGCAGAACCTTTATCGCGCAATCGAATGCGCAATTGACGCCGCGCCACTCATCTTCCCGCAAACAGCATGAAAATCAGCACCGTCTATGTCGAACAGGCAGTTCGCTCATTGCCTCGCACACAAGCCATCCTCGAGCGCATTAAATACGATCAACTGGTGCCTTGCGACTATCACGGCGAGATCTTTAATCGGCGTAATCAAAATTTTCGCCTGCAAAAGTCGGCGCCCGCTTTAATCATCGCCGCTAAACAAAATCGCCGAATAATGGAGGTACCCGTCGAGCAAACGATAGGTCCCAACGAAAGCTATTATTTCTCTCACATGCTGAACTGCCTCTACGATTGCCGTTATTGCTTTCTGCAAGGCATGTTCAACTCCGCAAACTATGTGCTGTTTGTCAATTACGAAG
>JBCCEV010000071.1:0-20769 GCA_039030125.1 Pseudomonadota bacterium
CCGGCCGTCCACGAACCGCTCGATGGGATTGATGTCACCGATGACTCGTTGTTTATCGCGCTCGTTGCCGAATTCGCCGCCCAGCGTAATCAACTAGAGACCACGGTTGCCAATTACCTTGCGCTCGCCGAGCGCCATCGTGATTTGAAAATTGCCAAGCGCGCGACGCGCGTCGCAATGTTTGCGCGCGATGACGAAGCAGCGTTTCGTGCGGCCAAAATCTGGGTCGATTTGGAACCTCAAAATCAACAGGCGCGCCAAGCGCTTGCTGCCATGTATTTGCGCAGCGGCGACAGCGAGGGCGCGCTCGCTGAAATCGAACACATCGTTGCCGATACCGATGATGTCGATGAAACACTGAGTTTGGTGATCAGTCTCCTGGGCCGACCCGAAGACCTTCATGCCGCTCTCGAAGTCATGACTTATCTGGTTGACCGTCACACCGATAACCGCGACGTGCTGGTGGCCTACGCGCTACTTGCGATCCGGGCGGAACGTTTAACCATTGCAGAAGACGCGATGAATCGGATCATGGCGGGCGGCGAACTGAACGCAAACATGGCGCTTGCGTACGTGACTGCGCTGCAAAAGCAAAATCGCCGCGAAGATGCGCTGCAGTGGTTAGAAAAAGCCCTTGATATCAATCCGGAGCAGCCAGGGATCCGGTTGATTTACGCAAGATTGCTCGCACAGGTGGGTCGTTTCGAAGAAGCCCGTCTTGAATTCATGCTGCTCGCTAAAGACGATCCGGACAATACTGACGTGTTGTTCGCGCTGGGTCTGTTGAACATGCAGGCGAACCGAGCTCCGGACGCACGCACTAATTTCGAGCGCTTACTTGATTTGGAAATACGAACCGACGAGGCCAATTTTTATCTTGGACAACTTGCCGAGATCGACGAGCGCGAAGAAGACGCGCTCGCTTATTATCGGCGAACCAACGGCGGCAACAATTACCTAGGCGCGCAATTGCGGGTCGCTTGGATACTGGCCAGGCAAGGCAACATTGCAGCGGCGCGTGGACATCTAAATCGCGTACGCACGGATTCCGAGGAACAGGAAATCGCTTTGGTTCGGGCTGAAGGCGAGATACTCACCGATCATGATCAGCTTCAACAGGCAATGGCGGTTTATAACGAAGCGCTTGGTAAATACCAAGACGTTGATTTGCTCTACAACCGCGCCATGCTCGCCGAGAGACTGGGCGATCTCGACAAGCTTGAGCAAGATTTACGCAAGATCTTGGAAATTGATAGCGACAATGCCCAGGCACTTAACGCCCTGGGATACACCTTGGCCGACCGCACCGACCGTTTCGAAGAGGCGCTGTCGTTGATTGAACGTGCGCTTAAGTTGAGCCCGACAGACTTCTACATTCTCGATTCCATGGGCTGGGTGCTCTATCGCCTAGGGCGACTGGATGAAGCCCGAGAGTTTTTACGCCAAGCATTGGCGTTGCGTAATGATCCTGAAGTTGCGGCCCACCTGGGCGAGGTTCTCTGGGTCCTTGGTGAACACGCCTCCGCTCGTGAGGTATGGGACAGCGCGTTGCGGGAAACGCCAGGCGCCGAGCAAGTTCTCGATGCCATGCAGCGGTTAGCGCCATAGGTGTTATTACGCTTCCTTGTCATCTTTTTTATGGCGACACTCGCGGCCTGCGCCGATTTCAAGACTCAGAAAGGGACCGCCCCGACACCGCGAGCAGCGCTGGAGAGCATTTCGCACTGGGGGCTGTCGGGGAAGCTTGGGGTCCGGCACGAAGCAGAAGGATTTTCGGCGACCCTTGAGTGGCAGCAGAACAGTGACGCCTACCAAATTGATCTCGCCGGGCCGTTTCGCGCCGGGGGAGTTAAGTTGCGCGGTGATCGCTCGGGGGTCGAGCTCGCAACGCAAACACAGACGCTGTTCGCCTCAAATCCAGTGCAATTGATGCAACAGGAACTCGGTTGGGCTCTTCCAGTGGACGGGGCTGGTTATTGGGTGCGAGGCCTTGCGCGCCCTGGCGCCCCGGTTAGCGAGAGCGAACGTGATGCCACGGGCATGTTAACCGCGATGCATCAGGATGGATGGCACATTGAAATCCTCGGATGGGTTACGCATCAGGGTTATGAATTGCCGTCGCGGCTCAAGTTTTCAAATGGCGAGACCGTTGTGAAGCTCGTGGTTCGTCAATGGCGCCTCTTGTGATCCGTGAAAGTTGGCCGGCGCCTGCGAAGATCAACCGTTTTCTGCATGTAAACGGCCGCCGGCAAGACGGCTACCATCTGCTGCAAACGCTCTTTCAGTTCGTCACGTTAAGTGATGAGATCGTGTTCGATTTTGAGGCGCAACAGGGGATCTCGCTGGTGCGAGCGCTTGGTGATGTTCCGGAATCTGAGCATCTTTGCATTGTTGCCGCGCGTGCCCTCGCCGAGCACGCAGGAACCTCGTTAGATGTCGCGATTGATGTCACTAAACGGATACCGATGGGCGGCGGGTTGGGCGGCGGCAGTTCCGATGCGGCGACGACACTGGTGGCACTCAATGCCCTTTGTGAACTTGGCGCGAGCGTCGAAGAACTGGCCGAGATTGGACTACAGCTCGGCGCCGATGTTCCGGTTTTTGTGCACGGTGTTGGTGCCTTTGCCGAAGGTGTTGGGGAGCGGCTTACGCCGTATTCAGCTAACGAGTCAGCGGCTTTGCTGGTCGAGCCAAATTGCCATGTCGACACGGCAGAAGTCTTTCGCGCGAGCGATTTGACACGGCATACAGCGGCATTGACAATGCATCGCCTCGCGCTGGCCGAATGCCGAAACGACTGTGAACCGGTGACCCGCCGGCTGCATCCGGCGGTTAGCGAAGCACTCGATTGGTTGGGACAGTTCGCTCAGACGCGAATGAGTGGAACGGGTGGTTGTGTGTTCGCGCTATTCAATACATTGATGGACGCTGAGCGCGTCGCGGAGCAAATCCCTAATGGCTGGCGCGGCTATCCCGTGATGGTTCTTAATCGCTCGCCACTGTTGGACCGGCTCGCGGTGCAGCGAGAGGTTAAGCACAAAGACAGATGAACAAATGGGGTGTCGCCAAGTGGTAAGGCACGGGGTTTTGATCCCCGCATTCCCAGGTTCGAATCCTGGCACCCCAGCCATTTACATCACGTGCCGCGGGCCGCACGTGGCGTCAGCTTAACAGGGGAAGGCTACCCGATGGTGGTGCGAGGATGCTGACCGAATCGACGATGATTTTCACCGGCAACGCGAACCGTGCACTGGCTCGCGCAATCGCCAACCACCTCAACATGCCGCTTGGCAAGACCACTGTTGGCTGTTTTAGTGACGGAGAGATCATGGTCGAGATCTCGGAGAATGTTCGGGGCCGTCCGGTTTACGTCATTCAGTCGATTTGCGCGCCGACCAATGACAACTTCATGGAACTGATGATCCTCATCGACGCATTGCGCCGTGCTTCGGCGGCCAGCATTACCGCTGTGGTCCCCTACCTCGGTTACGCGCGTCAGGATCGACGCCCGCGTTCTGCGCGGGTTCCGATCACCGCGAAGGTGATCGCCAACATGCTGACCAGTGTTGGCACTGACCGCGTCCTCACGATTGATTTGCATGCTGAGCAGATTCAGGGATTTTTTGACATCCCAATGGACAACGTCTACGCCTCACCGGTGCTGTTGGGCGATATCTGGAAGCACGATTACGAGAACATCATGGTGGTTTCACCTGATGTTGGCGGCGTTGTTCGCGCGAGGGCTATCGCCCGGCGCCTGGAGAATGCCGATTTAGCCATTATTGACAAGCGGCGTCCGCGTGCCAACGAAACCCAGGTCATGAATATTATCGGCGACGTCTCAAACCGGACCTGCGTGATGGTCGACGATATGGTTGATACCGCCGGCACCCTGTGCCGCGCTGCCGAGGCTTTGAAAGACAATGGGGCTGCGCGGGTCGTCGCCTATTGCACTCACCCCGTGCTCTCCGGAGCCGCAATTGATAATATAGTCGGTTCGGAGCTCGACGAGCTTGTAGTCACCGACACAATCCCGCTCTCCCCAGCCGCTAGCGAATGCCCACGCGTTCGCCAGCTATCTGTTGCGGGTTTGCTCGGCGAATGCATAAACCGCATCGATGGTGGGCTGTCGCTCAGTTCGATGTTTGTCGATTAAAGCTTCTGCAAATCGTCGCCCTGGTCGCGGGGCGGTGGAACTCAGTTTTTCTAGGAGCAGACTTAAGTGGAACAGTTCGAAATTAGCGCGAGTAAGCGCTCAGATGCGGGGAAGGGTGCGAGCCGCCGCCTGCGTCGCGCCGGCGTGGTTCCGGCGATTGTGTACGGTGCCGGTGACGAACCCGAGCCCATTCAGCTCGACCAAAACGACGTTTTACGACATATCGAGCATGAAGCTTTTTATTCCCACATTCTCACGCTGACAGTCGATAACGTGGCGCAAAAAGTAGTGCTCAAGGATATGCAGCGCCATGCGCATAAGCCCATTGTGATGCACATGGATTTTCTTCGCATCGACGAAGCCCATGAATTGAACATGCGAATTCCGCTGCACTTCCTCAACGAAGATACCTGCATTGGCGTGAAGCAGCAGGGCGGCGTGGTTTCGCACCTGATGTCGGACATTGAGATCACCTGCCTGCCAAAAGATCTGCCTGAATATCTGGAGATTGATCTGGCGGACCTAGAGGTTGGAAGCACCTTTCATATCGGTGAGATTGAACCCCCTGAAGGTGTGCAACTGACGGCCTTGATGCACGGCGGTGATCCGCAGCTTCCAGTGGTGGCGGTGCAGACCGCCCGGATCGAAGTCGAGGAAGAACCTGAGCAGCTTGAAGCCGGGGAAGCGCCTGAGGCGTCCGCCGAGGACGCTGGCGAGAGCGAAGACTAACGCGAGTTATGGCGCGCGTGCGCTATGAGTGGGCTGCGGGTCATCGTCGGGTTGGGAAACCCCGGCACTAAGCACGCCGCCGATCGCCACAACGCGGGCTTTTGGCTTGTCGACCGCTTGGCCGAACAATGGGGAGCGACGCTGCGTGAAGAGCGTCGCTTCAAAGCTGAAGTGGGTCGCACGGGCGACGACATCTGGTTGGTTAAACCGCTCACGTACATGAACGCCAGCGGCGACGCCCTCCAGGCTTTCACGAGTTTCTATAAATTTAGCGCGGCCACCGTATTGGTTGCCCACGATGAGCTCGATTTAAGCCCGGGGGTGATCCGTTTGAAGCAGGGCGGCGGCCACGGCGGCCATAATGGCCTGCGCGACATCGTAGCGAAACTCGGCGCTGATTTTGCGCGATTGCGGATCGGTATCGGGCACCCCGGTGAAGCCGCGTTGGTCACCGGATACGTCTTGAAAACGCCGCCCGCGCAAGAGCGCTCGTTAATCGACGAGGCTATCGGTAGCGCGTTAAAACAGGCCAACGACATTGCGGCCGGTGATCTACAGCGCGTAATGAATACATTAAACAAGAAGCACAAGGTGCAAGGTTAGCCATGGGATTTAAATGCGGAATCGTTGGTTTGCCGAACGTCGGGAAGTCCTCATTGTTCAATGCCTTGACCAACTCGGCGATCGCCGCTGAAAACTATCCGTTCTGCACCATAGAGCCGAATATTGGACGCGTTGCCGTTCCTGACGATCGCCTGCAACGCATCGCGGATATCGTTCAACCCGCCGAAGTCATTCCCGCCGCAATGGAATTCGTTGACATTGCCGGATTGGTCGCGGGCGCCTCCGAGGGCGAAGGCCTCGGCAATCAGTTCCTCGGCCATATTCGTGAGACTAGCGCGATAGCGCACGTCGTTCGCTGTTTTGAAGATGACAATGTCGTGCATGTTTCAGGTCAAGTCTCACCGCTCTCGGATGTCGAGGTGATCGATACGGAGTTAGCACTCGCCGATTTAGATAGTCTTAGCCGGGCGGCTGAGCGCGCGCAGAAAACCGCGAAAGCGGGTGATAAAGAGGCGCGTGAACGGCTGGAAATCGTGACGGCGGTCGCCGATGCCCTGAGCAACGGTACGGCGGTGCGCAACCAGATTCTGGAAGAGCCGGCCAGCGCGGTTATTCAGGAACTCAACCTGTTAACCGCGAAGCCAGTGCTTTACGTGGCCAACGTCGCCGAAAATGAAGCCCAGGGCGAGAGCGAGAACAATGCGCTCTCCGCGCAGCTCCTTGAATACGCCGGTAGCCAAGGCGCGCAATGTGTCGTGATAAGCGCGGCGCTAGAGGCGGAGATCGCGATCTTGAGCAATGAGGAACAAGACGAGTTTCTCGAGGCCTTGGGCTTAGACGAGCCGGGCCTGCACCGCTTTATCCGCGCGGGCTACCAATTACTGGGTCTCCAGAATTACTTCACCGCAGGACCCAAAGAGTGTCGTGCTTGGACCATTGTTAAAGGCGTCACCGCGCCGGCGGCAGCAGGCGTTATCCACACGGATTTCGAACGAGGGTTCATCCGCGCCGAGGTGATCGCGTACGACGATTTTCTAAGCTGCGAGGGAGAAACGGGTGCTCGCGAGGCGGGCAAGCTGCGGGTTGAAGGAAAAGAATATGTCATGGACGACGGGGACGTGGTCCATTTTCGATTTAACGTTTGATTCGTCTTTAGGGCTTTCGAAGCTTAAGGTTCAAAAGCGGCGTTCTCCACAGTGCCGTAGGTGACCGTCATCTTGAACCAAAGGCTCAAGAGGGAACGTCTCAGGGCGAATCAGGCTTTCCGGACGAAGCGGACGGCACAACATCGCTGAAAGATCAGTTCCTGGTTATTTTCTTTAAGGCTCAAGGATTATCCGGTTATCTCCGTACAAGGCAGAGAACGCCTGGTTCTGTAATTCTAAAACGGCGGCGCAACAAAAATCTTTAAAATATTCACTCGCGGCGCTATTCCGTGACCGGTTGCGCACTTGACAGCGCAATTCCATCATCGTTATGCAACGTATCGGCAATTTTTTTGCTGATTCGGCTGATCCCCTCGCAGAGTTCTGTGACCGAACTTTGATTGTTGTTGCGAAAGGTGAGAAATTCGCTTGTGATGTTGAGCGCGGCCATGACGGCAATCCGCTCACTGCCGATGACTTTACCGCCATCACGTTGCTCGGCCATCTTCGCGTTGAGATATTCCACCGCCGCGAATAGCATCTCGCGTTCATCCTCTGGGCAACCAACGACGTATTCTTTATCAAAGATAGTGACAGTCATGGGTTTTACTTCATTGCTCATCAACGCGTCTCCATGGCCTTGAGGCGGGCAATCATTGCTTCGACCCGCGTCCTGGCCTGTTCGGTCTTCTCAATCAAAGTGGCCCGCTCGGTGGTTAGCGACGCTTGCTGGTTGCGCAAGGCCTCGTTTTCACTCGTTAAAGCATTGACGGTTTTGATGAGTTCGTCGACGCGCGTTTCCAACGCGACTAAATCGAGGCGCTCGTTGTCGTCAGCCATTTCACTCAGCCCAATGGTGCGGTCGCTGGACTATAGAGCGCTGCATTGTCAGCGGTCAACCGGGGCGTTAGGTTGTGCTTGTAGTCACTGAAATTTTGACCCGACCGGTGGGATAATACCCGCGATGATCACGCAGATTGATTCTTTCGAACTGGAACGAGCCCTACAGACACTGGATAGCGATGTTGAGGCTGCCGAGTCCCATGGTTTATTGTGCGGGTGTTTGTGCGCGGCCGCTGATTTTGATGTCCAGCGCTGGCTGGCCCATCTGATGCTGAGCGACGAAACCTCGAGCGAATCCGACATGGCGCGTTCGGTGCTCCACGAACTCGCGCATCAAACATTGATTGCTTTTGACGATACCGAAAGGCTTCCCGAGCTACTCGGCATTGATTTCGAAGCCTCAATGCGCGAGCGGGTCGCGGGAGTGGCGAGTTGGAGCCGCGGCTTCCTGTGCGGATTCGGCTTGGAGGGCGAACCGGAGAATTCCAATATCAGCGCTGAGCGCATGGAATTCCTGGAGGACCTTGAGAAAGTAGGGCGTCTCGACGAGGAGCTTGAGGATGATGAAGACAACGAGCGTTCGTTGTATGAAGTCGTAGAATTCATCCGCGTGGGCGCGGCATTGTTGCGCGCGGAGATCTGTACGTTTGACGCTCCCACCACGGGCGACTCAATTCACTGACGCAGGCAAGGTTATGGAGAAGAGAGAATTCGCGCGACGCCGACGACGATTGATGGACGCGGTCGAACCGGGGTCAATTGTCATCCAACCGAGCGCCGCCGAAAAAATTCGCAATCGTGATGTTCACTACCCCTATCGGCACGATAGCGACTTTTTCTATCTGACCGGTTTTCCCGAGCCGGAATGCGTAATGGTTTTAGTGCCCGATCGGCCGCAAGGGGAGTTCATTTTATTTTGCCGTGAGCGCGATTTAGACGCGGAGATTTGGAACGGCGTGCGCGCCGGTTTGGAGGGTGCCTGCGACACGTTCGGGGCTAATGATGCCTTTCCAATCGAAGATATGGACGACATTTTGCCGGGCTTGCTTGAGAATAAAGAGCGCATCTACTACACGATGGGTCGCTACCCTGAATTCGATCAACGCTTAGTTGGCTGGCTGAATCGTATTTCGAGCAAAGGACGCGCCGGGGTTCATGCCCCCGATCAATTCGTGTCTTTGGGTCACATCGTTCACGAGATGCGACTTTATAAATCGCAGCAGGAAATAAAAGCGATGCGTAAGGCCGCGAAAATCGCGGCGGCCGCGCATCAGCGCGCGATGGATGTTTGTAAACCCGGCATGAAGGAATATCAAATTGAGGCTGAATTGCTCCACAGTTTCATGAAAGACGGTGCGCGCTCGCCTGCTTATCCTTCGATCGTTGGTGGTGGCGGTAATGCCTGCATTTTGCATTACATCGACAATGCCGCGACGCTCAAAGACGGCGATCTGCTACTCATCGATGCGGGCGCGGAGTATGACAGTTACGCCAGCGACATTACTCGCACATTTCCCGTGAACGGGAAATTTTCGAAAACCCAAAAGGCCGTCTATGAGGTCGTGCTCGATGCCCAGCAGGCCGCGATCGAAGCCGTGAAGCCGGGAAATACCTGGAACGAGCCTCATGAAGCGGCGGTGGATGTGATAACCCGCGGCCTTAAGTCGCTGGGGATTTTGGAAGGCCGGGTATCGAAGCTGATCGGGGAAGAGGCTTACCGGCCCTACTACATGCACAAGACCGGTCATTGGTTGGGTATGGATGTGCATGATGTAGGTGACTACAAGGTCGGCAACGAATGGCGGATGCTGGAGGCGGGAATGGTGACAACCATTGAGCCCGGACTGTATTTGTCGCGCGTCACCAAGGGCCTCGATAAGAAGTGGTGGGACATTGGGATCCGTATTGAAGATGATGTTTTGGTCACCAAGGATGGCTGCGAAGTCTTATCGGGCGCAGCCGTTAAGAGCGTGAGCGATATCGAAGCTCAGATGGCGTAGCTGCGGCTGGTGAGACAGCGATGACCGCGAAATCGTCATCGGCCGGCTACGACGTCGTTGTCGTGGGCTTGGGCTTGGTTGGTGCTGCCAGCGCCTGCGCGCTGGCCAGCGAAGGCTTGAGCGTTGCGGTCATCGAAGAGCAGTCTGCCCGCACCTATTCTCTCGATGATGACATGCGCGGTTTGGTATTGGCGCTGAGCGCCAAGCGCCTATTAGAGCGGATTGGTGCGTGGCCCGCGCTCGCCGCCGGCGTTCAGGAAATCCATCGGGTCGAAGTGAGCGATGCTGGTCGGTTCGGGTCGTTGTCCTTAACGGCGAGCGAAGCGGGTTTACCGATGCTGGGCGCGGTCTGCCCCGCTGATCGACTCTTCAATGTCCTCACCGAGAAAGCGCGTGCGGCGGCGGCGGTATATTTCGAACATTCGTATCTTAGCCATGCCGTTGACCAGGCCAAGGACATGGTCGCAGTAGAGATCGATGCTGGCCGGCAAGGCCGCATGACGCTCGATGCCAAGCTGCTGATCGCCGCCGATGGCGTTGATTCAATGGTTCGGGAAGGCGCCGGCATTGAGCGCGAGGTGACTGATTTCGAGCAAGCGGCGCTCGTCTCCAACGTCAGGATCAAAGATGGTTACGGGATTGATTCGCAGACTGCGCTCGAGCGGTTTCGCGCGGATGGACCCGCGGCTTTGCTACCGTTAGGTGATCGACGATTTGTTGCGGTGCTCGTCGACAGGCCAGCACAAATTGAGAACACGCAGAAATCCTCGCCCGGCGATTTCGAAACCTTAATCGCGGAACAGTTTGATCTGCCTTGCGACGCGATCAGCGCGTGCGGTAAACGCATGAGCTATCCGTTAAAAGGAAATCGTGCAAAAGACATTGTCGATGAGCGGCTAGTGCTGCTCGGCAACGCCGCCAACACCCTACACCCCAATGGTGCGCAGGGCTTGAATTTAGGCTTGCGAGATGTTGACGCACTAACCGCGGTGCTCGGGGATCGGCCAGCGGGGATTGGAGCGCCAGCGCAATTGGCGCGTTACCGGCAACTGCGGGCGAAGGATCACCGACGCGCTCAGTTAATCACCCGGGGTATGGCGGGTATTTTCTCTTCACAGTTGTCCCCGGTGCGCGCCGTAGGTAATCGAATCACCAATCTTTTAGCGTACGCGCCGTCGCTTCGTCGCGCTTTCGCGCGCTCGATGGCTGGTGTTGATCCTATCGCTTTAGACGTCGAGTCGTCGTGAACGATGTGATTATTGCCGGTGGCGGGATCGTTGGATTGACCCTTGCGCTGTGTTTCAAACAGGACGGATTCTCGCCGCTGGTGCTGGAGCCCAAGCCGCCGCCCAAGCCGCCCGCTGACCCTTTTGCGGTTAGAAGTTATGCGATCGCAGCGGGGAGCGTCGCGCTGCTTGAAGATTTGGGCGTGTGGGCATCGCTCGACGGAGCGCGAATTGCCCAATTTGATGCGATCTCAGTTTGGGTCGATCGACGCGAGCAAGGTATCGAGTTCAGGCCTCCGTCTGATTGGCGGGGCGCGATGGGTTTTCTCGTCGAGCACGATCATCTTCACTACGCGTTGTATCGACAAGCCGCTGCCGAGGGTGTTGAGGTGCGAGGCGACGCGGTAATCGATTACGAAGGCGCAACCAAGACCGTAGTAACCGATCGCGGCCGAATCGCGGGCGAGCTCGTGATCGGGGCGGACGGTGGACAATCTAAGATCCGCGATTGTGCCGGATTTAATGTCAAGAACAGGCAGCTTGATCAAGTCGTTGTTGCGTTCAACATAGCGACTGAGCTGCCGATCAAGCGGACCGCTTCACAACGATTTCTAGTTTCCGGGCCGCTAGCCTTCCTGCCGCTGCCCGCCGCTCATCAAGCCGCGGTTGTTTGGACCTGCTCGCGATCCTTAGCCGAATGGGCGATGCAGGCCAGTGATGTGGAACTCGGTGAGCGATTAACCGATCTCTCTCAGCAGCGTTATGGAAAAGTCGATTGCATTTCATCGCGCGTGTCATTTTCGCTGGGTCTGATCGAAGCCCAAAATTACTGCCGGGGGCGCTGTGTTCTGGTCGGCGACGCGGCCCATGTGATTCACCCGCTGGCCGGCCAAGGCTTGAACTTAGGGCTGATGGACGCCGCTGCTTTGGCCGAGTGCGTAGGGCCGGCGCTTGGCGATGCCAGTGGTGGCGCGTTAGAGCGTGGCCTGAGGCGCTACAATCGCTGGCGAAAAAGCGAAGCTTTCGCTTTAATTGCGACCACCAATGGATTGAATCGCGGCCTGTCTAACGACGTTCGTATCGGTCGCGAATTCCTTAGCGCCGGAATGGCGCTGGTTAACCGTACTGCGGCAAAGCGCTATTTTGCGGCGCGTGCCATGGGCATTGCCGGGGATCTACCGCAACGCGTGCGCGAGCGGGTTCGAAAGTTCCAGTTAAATTGAGGTGCCGATTTTGTAAGCTTTGGCGCCACCCCGCTTAAATTCAAATAGAACCTTACTTATGGTGAAAGCACTTTTCGAATCTGATCTAGCCAGTGTCCCGCTGCTGCAAAAAGGAAAGGTGCGAGATATTTACGCGGTGGACAATGATCATTTGCTGATCGTCACCACCGATCGGATTTCAGCGTTTGACGTGGTTTTCAGCGAACCGATCCCCGGCAAAGGCGCGGTGCTGACTGAAGTCGCGGAGTTTTGGTTTGAACGGCTGCAGCACATTGTTCCAAATCATGTCAGTTCCATGACTTTGTCTGAGGTACTAACGCCCGACGAGATAGCGCAGGTAGAAGGCCGAGCGGTGATCGTTAAAAAGCTCACGCCGCTGCCGATCGAGGCGATTGTTCGAGGTTACTTGATCGGCTCTGGTTGGAAGGATTATCAAGGCACGGGCACGGTGTGTGGCATCCGATTACCGCGCGGTCTTCCTCAAGCCGGACAACTACCAGAGCCCATTTTTACCCCTTCGACCAAGGCCGCGCTTGGCGATCATGACGAAAACATCGATTTCGATCGCGCGGCTGCGCTCATTGGCCAGGAGCGCGCCGCGCAACTTCGCGATATCAGTATCCGCATTTACCAACACGCCGCTGAATTCGTCGCCGGTAAGGGGATCATCATCGCTGATACCAAGTTCGAGTTCGGGCTTAATGCCGATGAGCAATTGGTCCTCATTGACGAGGTACTGACACCCGACTCGTCGCGTTTCTGGCCCGCGAGCGAGTATACGACCGGGATCAGTCCGCCATCATTCGATAAACAATTCGTGCGCGATTACCTGGAGACCCTGGATTGGGACAAAACGCCGCCACCGCCGCCGCTGCCCCTTGAGATCATCGAAAAAACCGCCGAAAAATACCGCGAAGCGGCACGGCGGTTGAGGAGCTAAGTACGCTCGCGTCTATTGCTTGAGGATCGCAATCGCAGGGAGCTCCTTGCCCTCAAGAAACTCAAGAAACGCGCCACCACCGGTTGAAATATAGGAAACCCCGTCGCTCACGCCAAACTGAGCGATAGCCGCCAGCGTGTCGCCGCCGCCCGCGATAGAGAACGCCGGGCTGCGGCCAATCGCTTCGGCAAGTTGGCGCGTTCCGCTTGCGAAGCTTTCTATTTCGAAAACACCAAGGGGTCCGTTCCAGACAATCGTTCCTGCACCCTCAAGGTGTGCCGCGAAAGCGGTCGCCGTTTGTGGTCCGACGTCAAGGATCATGTCGTCAGGGGCCACCGCATCGATGGTTACTACTCGCGCATCGGCATCTTCGCTCAAGGTTTTCGCGACCACGACGTCGGTAGGTATTGGAATATTAGCGCCACTGTCAATTAAGCGCTTCGCGATATCGAGCATGTCCAGTTCAACCAACGAGGCGCCGACATCGTGGCCCATCGCTTTGATGAAGGTGTTGGCGATCCCGCCGCCAACAATCAATTGATCGACTTTTTCCACCAGCGCTTCCAAGACTTGGAGTTTAGTGGATACCTTGGCTCCCCCCACAATTGCCACCATCGGTCTGGCGGGGTCCTCCAGTGCGCGTCCTAAGGCGTCGACTTCTGCTTTCAAAAGGGGTCCCGCGCAGGCTTCGCGGGCAAATTTGGCGATGCCGTGCGTTGATGCTTGTGCACGATGAGCGGTGGCAAACGCGTCATTAACGAAGACATCACCAAGCTGCGCCATTTTCTCGGCCAGTCCGTCATCGTTGGCTTTCTCGCCTTTTAGAAATCGGACGTTCTCACACAAGGTAATACTGCCCGGAGCAGGTTCAAATCCATCGAGCCACTGTTGTTCGAAACCGACGGGGTGGCCGAGTAAATCGCCAAGCGCGGCGGCGACAGGCCGCAGCGAAAACTCCTCGCTCACCTCGCCTTCGGTCGGTCGCCCTAGATGCGAGATCAAAATAATGGTTGCCCCGCCTGCTTTCGCTTGATCGATCGTCGGTAGTGCTGCGCGTAAGCGGGTGTCGTCGGTGATTGCTCCGCCACGCACAGGAACATTGAAATCTTCTCGGATGATGACCCGCCTGCCGGTCAGCGACAGATCTTGCATCGTTTTCATCGTCTTTAGCCGCCCGCCTTCTGAAAGGCAATGGTGGTGTCAAGCATGCGATTGGAAAACCCCCACTCGTTGTCGTACCAAGAAAGCACCTTCACTAATTTGCCTTCGATAACCTTGGTTTGACTGGCTTCGAATATTGACGACGCCGGGTTGTGATTGAAATCGATTGAAACCAGCGGTTCGTCGTTATAAGCGAGGACACCCGCCAAAGCGCCGTTGGCCGCCGCCTGTAAAATTTCCGAGATCTCTGCCGTGCTTGTGTCCCGCTTGGCGCGAAACGTCAAATCGACCAATGACACGTTAATGGTCGGTACTCTAACCGCGTAGCCGTCCAACTTGCCGTCAAGATCAGGGAGGACCAGGCCAACCGCTGCAGCAGCGCCGGTTTTGGTTGGGATCATCGACTGTGTGGCAGAGCGCGCGCGGCGCAGATCAGAGTGGTAAACATCAGTTAACACTTGATCGTTGGTGTAGGCGTGAATGGTGGTCATGATCCCCGATTCCACTCCCACGTGTTCGTGCAAAGGCTTAACCAATGGCGCCAGGCAATTGGTTGTGCATGATGCGTTCGAAATCACCTTGTGATCAGCGCTCAGGACATCGTGATTTACGCCATAGACGACGGTCGCGTCGACGTCTTTCCCGGCCGGCGCCGAGATCAGAACTTTGCTCGCGCCGCCCTTTAGATGTGCGGAGGCTTTCTCGCGGCTCGCGAACAAGCCAGTACATTCATGGACGATATCAACGCCCAAGTCTCCCCAAGGAAGCGCGGCTGGATCACGCTCGCTGAAAACCTTGATGCCGTGGCCGTTGACGATCATTTCGTCGCCCTTTACTTCGACCGAACCGGGGAACCGTCCGTGGGCGCTGTCATAGCGCGTGAGATGCGCGTTGGTGTCGGCATCGCCCAGGTCATTGATGGCGACGATTTCTATTTCATTTTCGCGTTCCGACTCATATAGGGCCCGAAGTACGTTGCGGCCGATCCGCCCATATCCGTTAATGCCTACTCGAACTGCCATTCTCTAAGTGCTCCTCGTTTCTTCAATTGGCAATTAGATCGTTTAGAACGCGCGTGCAGTTCTCAACGCTAAAGCCTAGTTTGTTGAATACTTGGTCGGCGGGCGCGGATGCCCCGAATTCGTCGATCCCAATCACCGCGCCGTCTATTCCACTATAGCGATACCAGCATTGACTGCTGCCCGCTTCGATCACTAATCGTCGGGTAATACGCGCCGGTAATACCGATCCTTTGTAGCCGTCATCTTGGCGTTCAAAAGCCTCAACGCAGGGCATTGACACCAAACGGACCTGAGCGCCCGATGCACTCACGGCTTCGACGGCTTGGCGTGCCAAACCGATCTCTGAGCCTGTGGCGATCACAATGGCTTGTGGTGTCTCGCCTCCGTCGATGAGCACATAGGCGCCGCGTTTGATTGCCTCCAACTGACGCGTGTCGCGCGGTTGTTGCTCGACACCTTGGCGGGTTAACAATAGGCAGCTTGGATTCCCACGATGCTCAATCGCTTGCTGCCAAGCGACGAAAGTCTCGGTCGCATCGCAGGGGCGCCACACGTCGAGGTTGGGGATCAACCTCAACGACGCAGCGTGTTCAATGGGCTGATGGGTTGGCCCATCCTCGCCTAACCCGACTGAATCATGGGTGTAGACAAAAATCGAGCCGAGGCCCATGAGCGAAGCCATGCGCACGGCGTTGCGCGCATAGTCAGAAAAAACCAGGAATGTACCACCGTAGGGGATCACCCCACCATGAACGGCCATGCCGTTCATGATGGCGCTCATAGCGAACTCGCGAACCCCGTAGTAGATATAGTTACCCGCCGCGTGGGCATCGCTCAGCGGGACGCTGGTGGCAATCTTAGTGTTATTCGAACCCGTGAGATCAGCGGACCCACCAACGAGGTCATTGGTCATCGTGGCAAATGTTTCTAGCGCGCTTTGGGAGGATTTACGGGTGGCTTCTTTTGTTGCGCTCTTCTGGCGTTCGCTGATGGCAGTTGCCGACTGCTGTGCCCAATCCGCGGGGAGCTCGCCGGCGATGCTGCGCTCGAATTCGCTGCCGAGTTCCGGGAACGCCTCGTGATAGGCGGTCCGCATCGTTTCCCATTGCGCTTCGCGTTGTTTGCCGGCCTCGATTTGGTTCCATGCTTCGTATATCCCCGTTGGGATCTCGAAAGGTTTTGACTCCCATTGCAGCGCGGCCCGCGTGGCGGCGATCTCATCATCACCCAAGGGCGCGCCGTGGCTGTCGGCGGTACCCGCCTTGGTTGGCGCACCGTGGCCGATTACCGTGCGACAAATAACCAAACTCGGTTTACTCGTTTCCGTTTGACTCGCACTAATTGCCTCAGCGAGCTGCTGGGGGTCATGGCCGTCGATGGGGCCGATGACGTGCCAGCCATAGCTTGCGAAACGTGCTTTAGTGTCGTCGGTGAACCAGCCTTCGACCTTGCCATCAATCGAGATCCCGTTGTTGTCATATAGCGCGATCAGTTTGCCAAGTTTGAGGGTTCCAGCGAGCGAGCAGGCCTCGTGCGAAATCCCTTCCATCAAGCAGCCGTCACCTAAGAACACATAGGTATAGTGGTCGACGAGTTCGTGCTCAGCGCGATTAAATTTAGCGGCGAGGTGTTTCTCGGCCAAAGCCATGCCAACCGCGTTGGCCAGCCCTTGTCCGAGCGGTCCGGTGGTCGTTTCCACGCCGGGGGTCTCGCGGTACTCGGGGTGTCCAGGGGTCTTTGATCCCATTTGACGGAAGTTTTTGAGATCCTCAATGGATACGTCGTAGCCAGTCAGGTGCAATAACGAGTAGAGCAACATCGATCCGTGACCATTGGAGAGCACAAAACGATCACGATTAAACCAATTGGGATTGGTGGGGTTGTGATGGAGAAAATCCCGCCATAACACCTCAGCCATATTGGCCATACCCATTGGCGCTCCCGGATGTCCGGAATTGGCCTGCTGGACAGCATCCATACTCAGCGCGCGGATCGCGTTTGCTAATGCCTCTCGGCTTACTTTTGAAGACCCTTGGTCTGGTGCACTTTTTGACATATCTATCCCTGTGTATTGGGGCCGGACAATGACCGCGCTACGCGCAACGCAACGCGTGTAGCGGTGGCGACCGAATCGACAAGAAAACGCAGGCCAGGTCGCCGGCCGCCAAGAAATAACAGCCAGCCGCAGCTTGCGCGCCTCAATTGTAACCTGAGCGGTGGCGCAAACCCACGGCGCGAAGCGATCTTCAAGTATCGCGCTAACTTTGCGTTTTCGCGGCGTTCGACGCTAAGGTAGCGCACCGCTAGATTGCTTAACCGACACCATTCGCCATGACCAAAGTTCCCGTCAGCTTTGAATTTTTTCCGCCCAGGACGCCGGCCGGGGTGACCAAACTGAAAGACGCCCGCTCGGCGCTCGCGCGATTGCGCCCAGAGTTCTTTTCTGTGACTTTTGGTGCTGGCGGGAGCACGCAAGATTTGACGCTTGAAACGGTGCTCGAATCCCGTGACGAAACCCACATCGACAGTGCCCCCCACATCTCTTGTATTGGGTTCGACCGGGAACGCTTGAGCGCGGTGCTGCACCGCTATCAAGAGGTTGGTATTGAGCGCTTGGTCGCGCTGCGCGGTGATCTGCCGTCGGGTATGACGGGATTCGGCGAGCTCCGTTACGCGCGCGACTTAGTCCAGTTTATCCGTGAGCAAACCGGCGATGCATTCACTATCCACGTTGCCGGTTATCCTGAGACCCATCCGCAGGCGCGCAGCGCCAACGATGATATCGATAACTTCGCGAGCAAAATCTCGGCGGGTGCTAACTCAGGGATCACACAGTATTTTTATAACCCTGACGCCTACTTTCGATTTGTCGAGGCCTGCGATGCGCGCGGGGTTAACGCGCCGATCGTGCCCGGGATCATGCCGATCACGAACTACACCCAACTCAAGCGGTTTTCAGACATGTGCGGTGCGGAGCTCCCGCGCTGGATAGAGACGCGGCTGCGGGATTTCGGTGACGATATTGAATCGATTCGCGCATTCGGGATTGATGTGACGACGCGCCTGTGTGAATCCCTCGTTAACGGCGGGGCTCCAGCGTTTCACTTCTACACGATGAATCAGCACCAGGCGAGTATCGCGGTGTGCGAAAACTTGGGTCTTGGTCAATAATATTTGATGAGTGAGTCGAACCCGCCTTTACTTCTCGTTGATGACGACCCTCTCATTCTTGAGACCTTGAGTTTCGCTCTCGCACCCGATTTCGAAGTATTTGAAGCTGATTCTCGACAGGACGTGCGGGAGTTACTGCAATCAAGCGATGTGCAGCCCATGCTCGCTCTCGTCGATCTCGGTCTACCCCCGAAGCCGCATACACCCGAAGAGGGCTTCGCGCTGATCACGGAGCTGCTGGCGTTTAATCGCGCGATTAAGGTCCTCGTGTTGTCGGGTCAGGATGAGCGCGGCAACATCCAGCACGCGCTGACCTTAGGCGCTGTCGATTTTATCGGTAAACCGTGCGATCCGGACTTTTTGCGATCGCGGCTGAACCATCAAGCCATGCTGCTCGAGGCCGAGCAGCAGTTGACTGCCCAACCTAAAGGTATTGACGCGGTGCTGCTCGGCGAGAGCCCGGGCATGCGCACCCTGCGCTCGCTGGTTGCACAGTTTGCCGATAATCCGTTTCCAGTATTGGTCGAGGGCGAATCCGGCAGCGGCAAAGAGTTGGTTGCGCAATGTTTACATCAAGCCAGCGAAAGACAAGAAAAACCGATCCTTACCATCAACTGCGCTGCATTCAGCGCTGAATTGCTGGAAGCCCAGCTTTTCGGTCATGCCAAAGGGGCATTTACGGGCGCCGATCGCGCGCGCGCCGGTTTTTTCGAAGAGTCCAGCGAGGGCACACTGTTTCTTGACGAAGTGGGCGAGATGCCCCTGGAGCTTCAGTCAAAGTTCCTGCGGGTGTTGGAAAACGGCGAGTACTACCGGGTTGGCGAGACCCAACCGCGGCGCTCAAGCGCGCGGATCGTGGCCGCAACCAATCGTGATTTGCGGGAATCTGTTCGCAGTGGCGCATTTAGACAAGATCTTTATCATCGACTGAGCGTCCTCACCATCTCCGTTCCGCCATTGCGCACCCGCGGTTCGGATTGGCAACTGCTAGCGCAGCGCTTCCAAGAAAACTATGCAGAGATGTTGACCGCTTTCCGCTTCAATGCCGAGGCGATTGAAGAACTCGACCGCTATGGTTTTCCGGGCAACGTTCGGGAGCTGCGCAATATCGTTATTCGACTCGGTGCCAAGTACCCGGGCGCCGACGTTGATGCCGAAGCGGTACGCCAGGAGTTGGAACTCGATTTCGAGCCACCGGCCGAGGGCTCCGAACTCGGGGTACTCGACATCGAAGGGCGGATCCGCGCCGAGGGTTTTCGCTTGGATGATGAGCTGATGGAGCTCGAAAAGCGCTTTGTCGCCGCCGCTTTGAAATTAGGCGGTGGGAATCTTAGCCAGGCAGCGCGATTATTAGGCGTGAATCGCACGACGCTCTATAGTCGCGCTAACAAGCTTGGGATCACCGGCGAAGAATAGGGTTCGACCGCAGCATGTACCTTGAACATTTTGGCTTGAGCAAACCGCCTTTCAAGATCACGCCGGATCCAGAGTTATTTTTCGCCGGTGGCAACCGTGGGGCCGTGCTTGAGGCGCTGATCTATGCCGTGTCCTCGGGCGAGGGGATCGTGAAAGTCGTGGGCGAGGTGGGGAGCGGCAAAACGATGCTCTGCAGGATGCTCGAGCGCGAGCTACCGGACCACTGTGAAATCGTTTACCTCGCCAACCCGGCGCTAAAGGCTGACGAGATCCTGGGGGCTATCGCCTTTGAACTCGGGATCGCGGACCAAGAGAGCAACTCCAAGCTCAAGGTGTTGCATGCTATTCAAGATTTTTTGCTGCGCAAGCACGCCGATGGTCGCCGCGTTATCGTTTTCGTCGAAGAGGCGCAGGGCATGCCAATTGAGACGCTTGAGGAAATTCGGTTGTTGACGAATTTGGAAACAACTCAGGACAAGCTCTTACAAATTGTTTTGTTTGGTCAACCGGAGCTGGATGAAAAGCTGCAGCTTCACGAAATTCGACAGCTCAAAGAGCGCATCACTCATACTTTTGAGTTATCTCCATTTAAGCCGGAGGAGGTTCGCGAGTATCTCAACGCCCGCATCCGGGCCAGCGGTTACCGCGGCACGGAAATATTTTCCAAGCAAAGCGCGGGCGCGATAGCGCAGTGTTCGAGCGGCCTGTTGCGACGCATCAATATTCTCGCCGATAAATCGCTGTTGGCGGCCTTCGCCGCGGGTCAGCGCTCGGTAAGATCACAAGATGTGCGCCTGGCCGCCAAGGATAGCGGCTTCCCAGTGACAGGAAGCGTTCCTCTACGGTGGTCGTTGGCATTCGCTGGTCTGATTGTGGTGGGTCTAGGTGTGGGTTATTCATTGGCTCAGCTCAATCGGGTTGCGGACCTTTCAGCAGGAGCTCAGAAGGCGCCCCTGGCGCCCGGCGGCGCATCCGTTCAAGCGCCTTATGCACCCGAGGCGATAGAGGCGGGGCAAACTGTCAGATTGGTCACACCCTCTCAAAAAGAAACAGTCGCGCCCGCGTTAAACGCGCAAACTGCGGCTGAACCGCTGCTAGTGAGTCGAAAGCGCTTGATAGGGATTGAAAAATTGGCGCCAAACACGCAATTTCGAGCTAATTTATATGGTGAGG
>JBCCEV010000072.1:0-20329 GCA_039030125.1 Pseudomonadota bacterium
AAGTCCTGAGAGATGTGACAGAGGAGCTTTATCATGCTGACGTCCAGTTTGATGTGGCGGATATTTGCTTGATCACGCCGTTGCTGTTGACGTTCGAAGAGGCAGAGGAGTTTTATCTTGTCGTTGCTGGACTCGCTGAATGAGACGACGCGGCGGAGGAGCCGCTAGTGTTTTGATCCGCTAGCCGAATCGTTAGCACTAGGCCATTGCGAGCGGGAAGTCGTGTGATGAACGAAGGAATTGGTTGACGACTTGACGACAATAATTTGGAACTGAGCATGACACGAGTTCCTGGACAGACGTGGTCACCAATGTAGGATAATAAGAGTTTGTCTTCTTCACTTAATGATAAGTAATAGAAGAGTATTTGTAGGGAAATGGTACGGGATATGTACAAGAGAGAAAGATGAGAAATAAGGTACTTGAATGAGTTATGTACAAGTGTAAATAATAAGAAAGGCGACGTAGAAGAATGTTGTAAGGCTGTGCATGACGCTACACGTGTGTGGACAGGGACGTTCCGTTGAAGAGCTGATATACACACTAAATTGTTTGTTTTGTCACTTCCTCTGTTTGTTTGTTTTCTTGCAGAATCCTCCACCAAAATCAGGAGTTGTCTTTACCGATTGCTATTGATGACAGTGTCTCACCGTCTTCTCTGTTCTATGCACATTTTGTACCTTTGGTTGTGGTGGGGGCACTACGATACTGCGTGGCCAAGCCCTTGATGTATTTAGTCTCCCGCGAACAGCACAAGGAGGAGGAGCGCCGTCAGCGGGCAGAAGTGGCCACGAAGCGGAACGAAGCTGCCATGTTTGTCCGCTTGATGCGAGCCACCTATGACAACTCTGTAGCTGCTGAGCAGGCCAGGAAAGGCCTGGTTGTGCTGGACGCCTGGTATGGGGCGCTGGTGTCTCATCGTCGACCTGGATCCAGCCCTGATGATAGTAGTAGTCAGCCACAAGTAGCGGATGTCAAAGTAGCCACACAGTGTCTGGTGAAGGATTCGAAACTGATTCTGAGTGCAGAGTCCAAGGCATCTCTGCCGGGATTCTTCGATCCGGTGCCCTCACAACACAAGAGCTTCCGGGTGCGCTATGAATTCCGAGGTCTGCTGCATGAAGTGACAGTTGATGATACCGAGCCTCTTCAGGCACCCAAGAGAGCGCATCTCATTCGTTGAGGCCCTAGACATCTGCCTTCTGCTTATGGAGGTCTTGGACTTAGACATTCTAGCCTTGTACTCAACACCCTGGCTTCTTCTGCCGTTGTGTTTGCTGAGAATTATTCATGCCTTGCAGGATTCACTTTGTCACAAGCTGTTTTATTTTCAGCCATTCAGTAAACTGCAGGCGGGTACCTGCTCTATGGCCTATGGCTTTTCCTAACATGATTCTAGTGCTGCCTTTATATTATTTGTTCTCTCCCAGGGAGCTCGCTTTGAGTTAGTTAGATTGTGCTGTGTGTGTGTGTCGTCTTTTGGAGTTTTTCTCTCTCTCTGGACTCTGCTGCGCATAGTCTTGAGCACCTTCAGGAAAGAACGCTGACTTACAAACTTGCTCCTATCATCATTTTATTACTGTAGTAACTTTTCATTATCTTAGGCAATAGTCAAGACTGAAGGCTGCTGTGATCAAGCAGTACAATGAGACACCCCCCGTTAGGTACCTATGCTTCTGGTGAATCGTTGAAAAAAATGAAATGAAAAACGTCTGTTGTCCATGTCGGTTCTGGAGTCTACCCTTGCCAGGGCTTGGCTGCAGGAAATGATGTCACCTGGCTCTCTCTCTCTCCTCTCTCTCTTGTCTCCGTCATGCCGTACGCGATAGTGACATCGCTCATGTTCATTTCCTTTTGAACGCGCTTCATAACCTCAACAGGGCATGGCGCGCCCGCCATGATCCCGGTGCGCAGGCTTGAGAGGTTACGATTGGCAAACTCTGGGTGTTCCAGCTCGGCAATAAACATGGTGGGCACACCGTGGAGGGCTGTGCATTTCTCCGCTTCGATGGCGTCGAGCACGCTGCCGGGCTCGAAGGCTTCATCGGGAAACACCATGGTGGCGCCGTGTGTTGTGCAGGTAAGAACGCCCATCACCATGCCAAAGCAATGATAGAGAGGAACGGGTATGCACAGACGGTCTGCCTCTGTGAATCGCATCGCTTGGCCTGTGAAATAACCGTTGTTCACCACGTTGTGGTGGGTCAGGGTTGCGCCCTTGGGCATGCCGGTGGTACCGCTCGTGAACTGGATGTTAATCGCATCGTCCGGATCGAGTGTGGATTCACTCGCCTTCACAACGTCAATGGCGCCAGCATCCCCGGCGCCAGCAACCGCGTCGAAGCTATAAAATCCGGGTGCGGGGTCAGCGGTGATACAAACGACGTGCTTTAAATGCGGGAGTTTCGCGGCCTTCAATTCGCCTGGCTTGGCGGCGTCAATTTCGGGCGCCAGGTCCCGGATCATTTGCACGTAGTCGCTCGATTTAAAGCGATCGGCAATGACGATTGCTTCGCACTGCACTTGATTGAGCGCGTATTCAAGCTCTGCGAGTCGATAGGCGGGATTGATATTGACCAATACCAGGCCGAGTTTGGCTGTAGCGAATTGGGTGAGGACCCATTCGAGATTGTTGGGCGACCAGATACCGATCCGCGCCCCGCGCTCGAGGCCGAGAGTGCTAAAGCCGGCTGCAACTTCATCAACCCGCGCCTTAAGCGCGGCGTAGCTCAACCGCACGTTCTGATGCCTGACCACCACAGCGTCACGATCGCCCCATTGCGCGGCGGCGCTATCAAGTGCTTGACCGATCGTTTGAAACAGCAACGGCACTGAGCTGGTGCCGCTAACGTAACTTACTGTCGTCTCACTCATCACGTTCCCCTCAATTCGATGCCAGCTTGTCTTCGACGCTTTTAATCTTATCTTCCATGCTCTGCTCTCGATCGGTGCGGGTCCCCACCTTAATGCTGGTGTGAATTCGCGGCGCGCCCATCGCATGGACTTGGGCGTGGCAGGCCTTCACGGCGTCGAAAACCTCGTCCCAGTCGCCTTCGATTGTTGTGCCGTAAGCATGCAGGCTGGTCTTCAGACCCGCATCAAGCAAAATCCGCTCACAAGCAGCGATGTATTGGGAAACCGAAACACCGACCCCCATAGGGACCAGGCAAAGATCCACCATAACCTTCACAGCTAAAACTCCAAACTTTTTGGCGTGCGCGGGAACGGAATCACATCGCGAATGTTACTCACGCCAGTGGCGAACATCAGAAACCGTTCGAATCCTAAGCCAAACCCCGCATGCGGCGCGGTGCCAAATCGTCTTGTATCTAGATACCACCAGTAGTCTTTGGGATCGAATCCCAGCGCTTCGATCCGTGTTTGTAAAGCCCCGGCGCGCTCTTCTCGTTGGCTGCCCCCGATCAGCTCGCCAATTTGCGGCACCAACAAATCCATCGCCGCAACCGTTTGGCCGTCGTCATTCTGGCGCATATAAAAAGCTTTGATTTCTTGCGGCCAGTCATAGACGAAAACCGGACACTTAAAGTGTTGCTCGGTCAAATAGCGTTCATGCTCGGACTGCAGATCGGCACCCCATTTGGGGTCGAATTCGAACGACTGCTTGGTCGCTTGCAAGATTTCGATGGCCTCGCCGTAAGGCAGGCGCACAAATTCGCTATCGACGACATTCATCAAACGCGAGGTTAGGCGTTTATCGACGAATTTTTCAAACAAGCCTAGGTCTTCGGCGCACTCTTCGCGCAAGAACCTCACCAGATGTCGCACCAGGCGCTCGGCCAGATCCATGTCGTCTTCTAAATCGGCAAACGCGATTTCGGGCTCAATCATCCAAAACTCCGCCACGTGGCGGCTGGTATTGGAGTTCTCGGAACGGAATGTGGGACCGAAGGTGTAAACCTTGCTTAACGCCAGGCAATAGGTTTCAACCGAGAGTTGTCCTGAAACCGTTAAATGGGCCTCCTTGCCGAAGAAATCATCTTCCGGTTGAACACTGATCGGGTTGGCGGGATCGCTGACCGTCACCCGAAACATCTCGCCCGCGCCTTCACAATCGGAGCCAGTAATAATGGGCGTGTGAATGTAGTGAAAGCCTTGCCCTTGAAAGAAATCATGGATGGCCCACGACAAGCGCGAGCGGATCCGCGCGATCGCTCCATATTTGTTGGTACGGGCCCTAAGGTGGGCAATCGAGCGCAAGAACTCATCTGAGTGCCGCTTCTTTTGCAATGGAAAATCGTCTTGCGCCTCACCCAGGACTTCCACTGTGTTTGCGTGCACTTCCCATTGTTGCCCCTTGCCTGGTGATTCTTTCAGGGCGCCGCGCACCAGCACAGATGTGCCAGTATTCACATTCGCCAAGGCGTTCGCGTCGGTATCGATAATGATTTGCAAATTTCCAAGCATGCTGCCGTCATTCAGTTCGACGAACGCAAAATCTTTGGCTTGGCGTTTCGTGCGAACCCAGCCTGCGACGACGACGTCCTCGGCCGCATCGGTCAAAGCCAGCAGGTCCTTGATCGGGATGCGCTTGCGCAGCGTCGGCGACATCATTGCCGGGTTTTAATCGTCTTCTGGATCATAGGCAAGGTTCGGCGAGAGCCAGCGTTCCGTTTCTGCGACGCTCAGTGCTTTACGCGCCGCGTAATCCTCGATTTGATCGCGCCCAATTTTGCCCAAGCCAAAATAGCGCGAGTTTGGGTGCGCAAAATACCAGCCGCTAACCGATGCGCCGGGATCCATGGCAAAGCTCTCGGTCAGCTTAATTCCGGTATTGGTTTCCACGTCCAGCAACTGCCATAAGAGATCCTTTTCCGTGTGATCTGGACACGCAGGGTAGCCCGGAGCGGGGCGGATCCCTTGATAGGCCTCGGCAATTAAATCGTCGTTGGCGAAACTCTCCGCTTGTGCGTAGCCCCAGAATTCCTTTCTGACACGCTGATGTAACCGCTCGGCGAACGCTTCCGCCAATCGATCGGCCAAGGCTTTCGCCATGATCGATTTATAGTCGTCATGGTCGGCGTCAAAGCCAGCCACATAGTCATCAAGGCCGACTCCTGCGGTAACCGCGAAGGCCCCAATGTAATCCGCTTTGTTCGCAGCTTGCGGGGCGAGAAAGTCCGCCAGCGCAAAGTTGGCTTGCCCCTCGGGCTTTTGTTGTTGCTGACGTAAGCTGTGCAAGGTGATCAACCGCTCACCGCCACTGTCGTAGACGAGGATATCGTCTTGCACTGAGTTGGCCGGAAACAAACCAATAATGCCGCGCGCCTGCAACCGCTCGTTTTCGATAATGTCGGCAAGCATATCTTGCGCATCTTCGTACAGTTGTCTCGCTTGCTCTCCGACAATATCGTCATCGAGGATCCGCGGGAACTTGCCCGCTAATTCCCAAGTGATAAAAAACGGTGTCCAGTCGATGTAGGCCGCGAGTTCCGAAATCGCGTAGTCAGCAAACACATGCACGCCCGGTTGTTGGGGTGTCGCCGGCCGGTAACTCGCCCAGTCCGTCTGTGCTCTGTTTTCTCGCGCGTCGTTAAGACTCAGAAGTTTCACGCCGCTCTGGCGATCTTTATGGCGATGCCGGACGGTGGCGTACTCATCCCGAACCTTGTTCATGAATCCAGAGCGAAGCTCGTCGCTAATCAGACTTGTCACCACGCCTACTGCGCGGGACGCATCCTTAACATGAACGGTGGCGCCGGCGTCATAAGACGGTTCGATTTTAACCGCGGTATGAGCGCGCGACGTTGTCGCGCCGCCGATCAGCAACGGGATCTTCATGCCCCGGCGCTGCATTTCGTTAGCCACATTCACCATTTCGTCGAGCGAGGGGGTGA
Source organism: Pseudomonadota bacterium (assembly GCA_039030125.1). Lineage (GTDB taxonomy): Bacteria > Pseudomonadota > Gammaproteobacteria > JBCCEV01. The sequence goes on from JBCCEV010000072.1 coordinate 5,856, forward strand.
TCAAACCGCTGAGCCCGACGATATCCGCGTTCTCGCGTTGTGCGGTATCGAGGATATCCTGGCCGGGCACCATGACGCCCAGGTCGATGACTTTAAAGTTATTACATTGAAGAACAACGCCGACAATATTCTTGCCGATGTCGTGAACATCGCCTTTGACGGTCGCCATGACGATGGTGGCTTGCGTATCGGGGCCATCGCCCGCGGCTTTGTCCTCTTCGATGAACGGCACCAAATGCGCGACCGCCTTTTTCATTACCCGCGCGCTTTTGACCACCTGCGGCAGGAACATCTTGCCCGATCCAAACAGATCACCAACGATGTTCATGCCATCCATTAATGGCCCCTCGATCACGTCCAGTGGACGGTTAGCGGCCTGGCGAGCTTGTTCGGTATCATCGACAATATGGTCTGGGATCCCCTTAACCAGCGCATGCGCGAGGCGCTCGGCGACCGGCGCACTGCGCCACTCTAATATGGTTTCCTCAGCGTCCTCTTTACCTTGCACACCTTTAGCAAACTCGATGAGATTTTCGGTCGCCTCACCGTGGTGGTTGAGCAGCACATCCTCAACGTGAGTTAGCAGCGCGGGCTCAATATCTTCATAAATCCCAAGCTGTCCGGCATTTACGATCGCCATGTCCAGGCCGCGTTTTACGGCGTGGTACAAGAATGCTGAATGCATGGCTTCGCGCACCGGGTTGTTGCCGCGAAAAGAGAACGAGACGTTACTCAAGCCGCCGCTCACCATTGCATAAGGCAGCTTGCTCTTAATTGCCTCAACGGCCTCGAAGAAGGCGAGGGCGTAACCGTCATGCTCGGCTATCCCGGTGGCCACGGTGAGGATATTTGGATCGAAAATAATGTCCTCAGGCGGGAAGCCGACTTCCTGCGTGAGGATGTTGTAGGAGCGCTCGCAGATCTCAAATTTACGCGCCGCGGTATCCGCCTGCCCCTGTTCATCAAATGCCATCACGACGACCGCCGCGCCGTAAGCACGGATAAGCCGCGCTTGCTTTTTGAACGCCTCGGGGCCTTCTTTAAGGCTGATGGAGTTGACAATGGCCTTGCCTTGCACGCACCGCAAACCGGCTTCGATAACTTCCCATTTGGATGAGTCGATCATCAAGGGAACGCAGGAGATATCCGGCTCGGAAGCCACTAAGTTGACGAACTGCCGCATCAGCGCGACCGAATCCAGCAGTCCCTCATCCATATTGATATCAATAACCTGAGCGCCGTTTTCAATTTGTTGTTTGGCGATTGCAAGCGCGCTGTCGAGATCGTTTTCTTTGATGAGTCGCGAAAATTTTGGAGAGCCAGTCACATTGGTTCGTTCACCGACATTGATAAAACCGCGCTCCGGCGAGATATCGAGCGGCTCTAGACCACTGAGGCGACAATAACGAGGTGGTTTGGGAATGGCGCGCGGGGCATGGGCGCGGACTTCGTTGGCGATCGCCTCGATATGCGCAGGCGTCGTCCCACAACATCCACCGACGATGTTGACCATGCCGCTGGCCGCGAACTCACCGAGTACGCCAGCCATGTATTCTGGCGTTTCATCATATTCGCCGAACGCGTTCGGGAGCCCGGCGTTTGGATGCGCACTGACGTGCACGTCACTCACACGCGCTAATTCCTCCACATAAGGCCGTAAGTCTTTGGCGCCCAGCGCGCAATTTAGACCGATTGCCAACGGCTCGGCGTGCCGCACCGAATTCCAAAACGCCGTGGTGGTTTGTCCGGTTAGTGTGCGGCCGCTCTTATCGGTGATCGTGCCGGAAATCATTAACGGTAATTCGATATCGCGCTCCTCGAACACCCGCTTAACGGCGAATATCGCGGCCTTTGCATTCAGCGTGTCGAAGACCGTTTCAATCATGACGATATCGACTCCACCGTCAATCAATCCGTGCGTGGCTTCGGCGTAGGACGCATCGAGCGTTTCAAAATCGATGTTGCGAAATCCGGGATCGTTGACGTCCGGTGACACCGAAGCGGTACGATTGGTGGGTCCCAATACGCCCACAACAAAGCGTGGGCCGCGGCCTCCCTCGTCAATAAATTCTTCAATCGCCTCGCGTGCCAGTATCGCAGCCGCTCGGTTTAGCTCACGGGCGAGATGCTCTAAGCCATAGTCGGCTTGAGAAATGCTCGTCGCATTGAACGAGTTGGTTTCGATGAGGTCAGCGCCCGCGCGCATGAAGGTTTTATGGATGTCTTTAATCAAAGCGGGGCGGGTGAAACACAGGAGATCGTTATTACCTTTTAGATCCTGGTCGTGCTCAATGAATCGCTCGCCGCGATAGTCGGCTTCCTCAAGTTTCGCGTCCTGAATGGAGGTGCCCATTGCGCCATCGAGAAAGACGATGCGCTCATCAAGCAGGTTTCGCAGCACTTCGTTCAATCTAAGCCTCCGCTGGTAGCAGTTGCTGACGTTGTTGCCGCCGCAGTCCACCCGGTCGCCGGTGGACGGTTAACAGCGCTAGGGCAATGAGGAGAAATCCAAGGTGAATCGGCCATAGCCCAATTATCGGTGTAAAGACCTCTTTCTTCATCAACGCTTTGCCCACTCCAAGCATGTTGGAATAAAAAAAATACAGCGATACCGAGGAAAGCAGTCCCAAATACCAACCGCCGCCGCGTCCCAGCAGTCCCACCAACACAGCAATCACCGGGCACATTAACGTCACAATGGGAAACGCCAAGCGCCATTGAAACTCGGTGGCAAAAGGGGTGCCTTCGGCGCGTATCAAATCACCGGTCAACATATCGTTAACCCCGATCCCGCGAGTCAAACGGTCCCGGTTTTCAATCCTAAGTGCGTAGCGCTCGAAATCCGTGACCGTGAAAGCCATGCCGCCCGGCGCGCCATCGTAGGTCACCCCGTTGGTGAAAACCGCGAAACGGTCGTTGGTTTCAAGCATTGTTTCGATATGGGCGTTCTCCGAGCGTAATACGCCTGAGCTTGCCGAGCCCTGAGTATGAACGAACGCGTTCTTCAGACTGATGTTGTCGGCTGACACGTCCTCTGCATAGAACACCCGGCTACCCCCGCCAATTTCTTTGAACCGACCCGCCCGCACGCCAGCGATAGTCGCCTCGTTTTGGGTTTGAGCGCGCAGATCGCTCAACGCCCGCTCGGCGCGGGGCTCGGCGTAGAGCGTGACAAAGCCGACAGCGATGGCGCCCGCGAGCGTCAGCATGAGAGACGCCGCGAGAACTTGGAAATGCGTGAAACCCGCGGCACGCATGGCCGGCCATTCAAAGCTGCGCTGCAAGCGCACCGTTGCCGCGAAACACCCGAGGAACAGGCTCAGGGGGATCAAATCACGCATCGACACCAGCATTTTAAGCATCACCATATCGGCGATATGTTGAGGCGCGATCCGGCCTTCCGCGGCATCACCGAGATGCGCCGCGAACCTCGTGCTGAGATAAATTGCAAACAATCCGAGCAAGATAATGAGGCTCGCTTTAAGCGCTTCGACAGCGAAGTAACGTTGCAGAATCAATGGGATTTATCCACTCAAGAAATGTCGTTGGCCGCTTTCTCTTTCGCCTCAAGTCCAATGAAATACAGATTACGCAAATAAATCACGCTATTGGCCGATTGCCCGAGAATAAATACCGGATCGCCGCGGTACAACGCGTAAGACAATAAGGTCACGCTGCCGCCGATGCTGAAATACCAAAAGGCCACCGGAATGACGCTGCGTCGCGCTTTTTCACTTGCGAGCCATTGGATTAGAAAGCGGCAGGAAAATAAGATCTGGCCGAAAAAGCCGATCGCGAGCCAAGTCGTTTCACTAAACATCTGGGATTAGCCTCGTAGTGTTCGCCCGTCGGCAACTAAGCCAGGCAGCGACCGGCGCGCTGCTCAGTTGCCAGTTAAACCGTTCAATCCGATCCGTTTGATAGCTCTTTTGCCGCACAGGGATAGACGCGGCGCCGGTTGAGCCAAATGACACCAAAAATGTCGGTGATCCCCACCCATAAGCGATCCCATAACCCATATTTTGAGACACCCGCGGTGCGCGGGCGATGGTTCACGGGCTCGGATATCACGATGCCACCGTCGCGCTGGACCAACGCGGGCAGAAAGCGGTGCATGTGATTGAAGCGAGGAAAGCGCATGAAAGCGTCCCGAGCAAATACTTTCAGTCCGCAACCGGTATCGGGGGTGCCGTCGCCAAGCATCCAACCCCTCACACCATTGGCCACCCGCGAGGAGAATTTCCGCAGCCGATTGTCCTGTCGTTTGGTGCGATGGCCCGCAACCATCGTCAAACCATCGCTTTGTTCGATGCGCGTGACCATTTTAGGGATGTCGGCTGGGTCATTCTGACCATCGCCATCGAGGGTGATAATCCACTGTCCAATAGCCGCATCAACGCCGGTGCAGATAGCTGCGCTTTGGCCGCTGTTGGACAGGTGGTGAACGACCCGTACCCGCTCATCAGCAGCGGCGACCGTTTTGAGTTTTTGCAGGGTGGCGTCGTTACTGCAATCATCGACCGCGACCACCTCGGCCTCACCAAGCATGCCCGCCGCTTGCAGAATCTCGGCCAGCAGCGTGTCGATGTTGCCTTCTTCGTTGAAGAACGGCACTACAATCGAATACTTGGGGTTCGCCATAAACGTAGTGGAGGTATCGGAGCTTGGGGAAAACAGTAGTTTACCAGCGATAACACAGCTTTTGCTTCAACAGATGACGACAGCGGCTCGAGCATGCGATATTGCGGCTTATGGGACATCGATTATCAAAAATCTACACCCGCACCGGTGACGCTGGCGAAACCGGTCTCGCGGACGGCTCGCGGATCGCCAAAACCGATCCTCGCGTCGATGCCATGGGCGACGTCGATGAGCTCAATTGCGTCATCGGTGCGCTGCGCGCGTGCGCGCTTCCAGAACCCGTCGACGCCGAGCTAAGTGAAATTCAGCACGATCTTTTCGATCTCGGCGGCGAGCTTTCGATTCCGGGCTACGAACTCGTGCGCCTCGAGCAAATCAACTTGATAGAAGCCGCGATTGACCGTCTGAACGAGGATTTACCGCCGCTTAAGGAATTCGTGCTTCCCGGTGGTAACGAACCCGCCGCGCTTTGTCATCTGGCGCGTGCGGTTTGCCGGCGCGCGGAGCGGGCGATTGCCCGGGTCGACAACCCTCCAGCCAACACGATTTCGGCAAGCTATATCAATCGTCTGTCTGATTATCTATTTGTCGCCGCGCGGTCCTTGGCACGGCAAAACGGCGGGCGGGAGGTTCAATGGGCGCGCCAGCGGGAGGGCTGACTCAGCGCTCGCGGAGCTCTAAAACGGGGCCTTCGCGCTTCATGTCTATCCGATTGAGAAATGATTGTCCGAGCAGTACTTGGGTCGGATAGTCGCCGTCAATCACAACCCCTGGAACATTCTTGATCCCAAGCGCGCGGACTTTCACTTCCTTCAAGTCAAGCCTATAGGCGGCCGCCTCGCCTGATGCTGTTTCCACAGCCACCGGTTGACCCTTTTCATAGCTGATCCCGACTTTCTCAGCGGTATTACGATTCATCACGACTGATGTCGCACCGGTATCGACAATGAACTTCACCGGGTTGCCGTTGATTGTGCCATCGAGGGTGTAATGGCCGCCGTCGCCGGGCGCTACTCTAACGATCTGTCTTGCCGGTGCCGTGGCGAAGGTATTGATAATGCGGCCATCCAGCTTTAGATGCAGGATTGCGCCGTCGAAAGTCACGGTGGCTTCTTCGGACGTGGCACTCAATAATTCGACGCCTTCAGGGCTTTCTTCGCCGGCCTTTAAAATCCGCTGCTTGCCGTCGACCTTAATGACCGCCTTATTCTTAAACAGCGCGACGGCCGATATTTTGGTGTCCGCGGCGACCCCGCCCCAGATGAGGAACAGACCAACGAACGCCAGGCCCCAAGCGGCGCGGTTCACTGGATTTCTGTTTAATCCCAACATATTAAGTTCGGGCTTTGATAAAATTATGAGGTCAGTTTAGCGCGACTTGAGCACGACGATGCGTTTTAAATGTTAAGAATCTGTATCGTTCAATAATTCGTGATCTGAATCGATTTTTGCCTTTCCGACACAATTTTTCACCTCCGGAACCTAGCTTTTTATGAAAATTGCATGCCTCGACTTTGAGGGTGTGTTGGTACCCGAGATCTGGATCAGCTTAAGCGAGCGAACCGGGATCGAGGGCCTGCAGCTCACCACTCGCGACATTCCCGACTATCACGAATTGATGCAGCATCGTCTGAATATCATGAACGAGCATCAACTCACTTATACCGACATTTACCAAGCCGCCTCGATCCTTTCGCCGTTGGACGGCGCGGCAGATTTTTTGCGCTGGCTGCGCGGTGAGTTTCAGGTCGCCATCATCTCCGACACCTTCCACGAATTGGCTAAGCCTTTGATTGAAAAGCTCGGATACCCGGTCATCCTATGTCATACACTGGAAATCGACGATGCCGATCGCATCGCCGGTTATACGCTTCGACAAGAGGATCCAAAGCGCGCGGCCATCCGCGCCTTTAAATCGCTCCACTACGAAGTGCTTGCTACCGGTGACTCATACAACGACATCCCGATGCTGGAGGAAGCTGATCACAGTTGCTTCTTCATGCCGTCGGCCAAAGTCGTCGCCGACTACCCCGCTATTCCAAAGGCCGAAAGTTACGATGAACTGAGGGACTTTTTCATGGCAGCCTTGTAGGAACCCATTAGAGGGCAATGAAAGCGTCGACGGCGGGGCTAGTGAGCGTGCCAATACCGCACTGATCCTCGCGCTGGGCCCAATTGGCAGTGGCCCAGTCGAGAACCGCGCCGTTGGCTGCCCCCACCAAATCATTGGGAACGGGTAAGCCCAGAAATCCCAGCGCAATTCCAAGCACTGCTTGTGACGGGGCGCCGTCGATGGAACGCGCGCCATGTTGTTTACTGAGCTTTTTGCCGCGCGCATCAACGACGACCGGCAGGTGGAGATAACCTGGTCGTTTAAGACCCAGGGCTTCTTGCAGGAAAATTTGCGGGGCGACCGAGTCAAGCAGATCATTCCCCCGCACGACTTCCGTCACGCCCATGCGGGCGTCATCCACCACGCAAGTGAGGTGATAGCCGAAAATGCCATCGGCGCGCCGCACAATGAAATCACCGATTTCCCGGGCCACGTCGATGTGCTGAACGCCTTGCAGCGAATCTTCGAAGCGCACCGGTTTCCCACCGACTTTCACGCGCATCGAACGGCCTTGCTCGCCCGCGCGCAGACCGTTTCGACATCGCCCGTTATAGGGGCCGCTGCCCGCCATCTTGCGCGTGCACGCGCACTCGAATAAGAGATCTTTGGTCTTCAGGGTTTCAAGCGCTTGGCTATATTGTTCGAGTGCACTGTGTTGATGTTCGATTTGACCGTCCCAGTGCAAACCCAAGGCCCGGAGCTGGCGGATAATGGTCTCGGCGCCGCCAGCGACCGCGCGCGGAGCATCAATGTCATCAATGCGCAGCAGCCACTGGCCATCCCTCGAGCGCGCTTGGAGGAAACTGCCGACCGCGGCAATCGCCGAACCGAGATGCAAAGGACCTGAGGGCGTTGGCGCAAAGCGCCCCACGTAGCCAGGTTCCATGGATTAGGTTTCGCCGGGTGCAATCACGTCGACGTAGAGGGCGGTTGCGCCCGCCACGCCGACCGGAAGCGCCAGCAGGTTAGCGCCGGGGATCACAGTCAACACCATGATGACACCGCCGAAGCCAAGTGCGGTTCGACGATTCTGGCGCAAATGCCGAAGTACGGCAGGAAAGGGCGCGCCATTGTTGCCCATTGGACAATCGACGTATTCAACGCTCAACATCCAGGCGCCAAAAAGCAACCACGCTGGGGCGGCCGCCAGGTTGAGACCGGGGATCAAACTCAGGATAAAGATCGGGATCGCGCGTAGCAGTATGTAGCCGAGCTTGCGGAGTTCGGCTTTGATTGTGCGCCCAACCTCGGTGGCCAGGTGACGCCAGGTAAACGTCGTCGATGCCTTGCCCGGGCGCAAGTGCGCCTCGACTGAATCAGCCAGTAAGCCATTTAAGGGGCTCGCCAGAAGATTTGCGAGCAGCGCGAAGGTAAAAAAAACCAAGGCGCCGATCGCTAATGCAAATAAAGGCCATAGCAACCAGCGCAATGCTTCCAACCAACTTGGCAGGAACTGGTCCAAGAAATAATCGAACCCATAGCCGAGTGCGTAAATCGCACCACCGAACACCAGCAAGTTAATCATCATTGGACCAATCACGAACAGGCGCACGCCAGGTTTGGTGATGAGCCCGAAGCCACGCCTCGCGAAGCTAATGCCGGTGCGAAACGAATTAGCGTTTAGCGCGTTCACAAACGGGATAGATCAACCGCGGGTTGGGGCTGCCAATTGGCCGCGCGATGGTCAACGGTTATCGTTGGATAGGTACCGCCACGCACATTGAACGCCGCGCTAAGTCGGGCGTAGCGGGGCGCACACGCGCCAACGATGTCATCTAAGATCTCGTTTGTGACCGCTTCATGAAAGGCGCCGACGTCACGAAATGACCAGATGTAAAGTTTCAATGATTTAAGCTCGACGCACTTCGCCTCAGGCACGTAAGCGAGGGTGAGATCCGCGAAGTCGGGCTGCCCCGTCAACGGACAAAGACAGGTGAATTCTGGGATCTCGATGGAGATCACGTAATCGCGCTCTGGTTTTGGATTGGCGAAAGTATCGAGTTGCCGCTGTGGTTCGCTCGTCATATCTAGATGCTACCTCACCGGCTTGGCAAGCGGCACAGGGGGTGCGCCATGCGCTGGCCGGAGAACTCTCAAAAAGCTACAGATAATCAAGTATATACCGAGTCAAAATCGCGGGCCGAAACGGTGCGGGTCCAGCGTCGATCGGTTATTCTTAGCACTCTATGCGAATAACGAAAATAAGAGTCTCTGGATTTAAATCCTTCGTCGACTCAACCACGCTGTCTCTCCCCGGAAACCTGACCTGTATCGTCGGGCCTAACGGCTGCGGCAAATCAAATATCATCGATGCCTTGCAGTGGGTCATGGGCGAATCATCGGCCAAACATCTGCGCGGCGATTCGATGGCCGACGTGATTTTCACGGGCTCCAATACCCGCAAGCCGGTGGGTCAGGCAACGGTCGAAATCATTTTCGATAATGTCGACGGCAAAATCGGCGGCCAGTATGCGAGCTTCGGAGAGATCAGCATCAGACGGACGGTAAGCCGCGATGGGATCTCGACCTATTTCCTCAATGGCACGCGCTGTCGTCGCAAGGACATCACCGATGCGTTTCTAGGGACCGGAATTGGATCTAAGGGCTACTCGGTCATCGAGCAGGGCATGATCTCGCGGGTGATCGAGGCTAAGCCTGAAGAACTTCGCGGCTTTCTCGAGGAAGCGGCAGGTATTTCGAAATACAAGGAACGCCGGCGCGAAACGGAAAACCGGATCCGGCGGACCAACGACAACCTTGCGCGTTTGGACGATCTGCGCGAGGAGCTATCCAAACAACTCAATCATCTCCAGCGCCAGGCAAAGGCGGCTGAACGTTTTCAACAATACAAGGAAGAAGAACGTTTAACCGAAGGCAAACTGTTGGCCTGTCGCTGGCAGGCACGCGCGGCGGATCAAGAGCAGGCGGCGGGCGAAAGCCGCGAGCGCGAAACGGCGCTGGAAGCGAAGACCGCCGAGATCCGCGATGTCGAAGCACATCAAGCAACCATCATGGAACAGCAAAGCGCTGCCAATCAGACGCTGAACGAAAGACAGAACGCGTTTTATGCCGAAAGCGCCGAGATATCGCGCCTAGAACAGGCATTGCGCCACTCCGAAGATAACGAAAAGCGACTGACGACCGAACTGGCCTCCGCGCGCGAAGCTCATCAAGAAGCCGGTCGTAACCTGGCCCGCGATCGTACGCGGCTCGGGGAAGCCACGTCGAAACTCGAGGCGCTTACACCAGATGCCAATGCTAACCGTCAAAACGAAGAGGCCGCCTCGAGCGCGTTAAAACAGGCGGAAACGGGAGTCGAAGACTGGCAGCACGTGTGGGACACGTTGAACGAGCGCCAACTAGAGATCTCCCGCCAAGAGCAATCCGCCCAGGTGAAACTTGAACACCTGGACGCCAATATCACTGAATCTCGTGAGCGGATCGGGACGCTTGAAAGCCAAAGGATCGATCTGCGGCCAAGCGAACTCGACGCGGATATCGAGCAATTGCGCGCGCGCCTTGGCGAACTCGAAAAATCGCAAGACGAAGCAATTGGGGAACGTGACACGATTGCGCTTAACCTAACGGCCGCGCGCGCACGGGCCCGCGAAGCCAGCGATGAATTACACGATTTGCGGTCCGAACTTGAAGAGCAAAAAGGCCGGTTATCGTCACTGCGAGCTTTGCAAGATACGGCGCTTGGCGAAGCGCAAAGGACGCGAAATCTGTGGCTCGAAGACCGTGGTATTGATAACCAGGGGGTCCTTGCGGAATCGATAAAAGTCGAAGCAGGCTGGGAACGCGCAATTGAAGCGGCCTTGGGCGAGGCCTTGAATAGCTTTTGTGGCCCGGGCTTGGTCGATGATCTCTCGGCACAGCGCGGCGCAGTGCTGCAAGAGGGGATCGCCGTCGTCGATACCGCCGGTGAACTAGGCGCGCGCGAAAGCGCGTTGATGCCGGGCGGCGCCCGTGCCCTGGGCACATTGATCAAGGCGCCACAGGGCGTGGGGAAACTTGTCGCTGAAGTTTTCGCCTGCGAGACACTCGATGAGGCCCTCGCGTTGCGCCCCAAGCTTAAAGACGGCCAGCGGGTGGTGACCAAAGACGGCTCTCAGCTTGGCAGAAACTGGCTCAGCATTTCACCGCGCGACGAACAGCAGTTAGGGGTTCTGGCGCGCGAAAAAGCAATTGATGACGGCCAGCTTGCCCTCAACCGCCTTGAGGAAAATGTTGCGACTGTGAGTGCGACGGCCACACGCGAACAAGAAGAAGTTGCGAGCTTGGAAAGCCGCGAGCGACAGGCCGCCGATCGACTGCAGGAGGCTGCCGCGACGATTGCTGCTGACAAAGCCTTGCTCGCCCGTCGCGAAACCGAAGCCGACACCATGCGCAGCCAGAGCGGCGCCGTCAACGATGAGATAGCGCGGCTTGCTCGTCGCGCTGAAGAAAGTCAACAGGCGCGTAATTCGACAAGTCTCGAACTTGATAGCGTCGCCGGGCGATTGACCGTTTTGGAGAGTGAAAGAAACACGCACGCCGAGAAGCGGCAGGCCTTGCAAGCGGCCCTGGATGAAGCGCGTAATAGATGGCGTGCCGCCCGCGAACGCGCTCATGAGGTTGAGTTGAAACTCCAGGACATCAACGCCAGCAAGGCGTTGCTTGAAAAGGACATCGAGCGCAATGACGCTAACCAGCGTGCGGCCAGCACCCGGATCGAAGAGATTGAGACAACGATCACTGACACCCGCGCACCGCGCGAAACAATGCAAATTGATTTGAATGGCGCCCTCGATCGCCGGGTTAAGGCAGAGCAAGCGCTAGGTGCGGCGCGGAGCGAGTTGGATGACATCCAACAGGCCCAGCGGCAAGCCGCTGAACAGCACTTGCGACTTGAACAGGAAATGTCGGAACGGCAAAGTGCGCTCGAAGCCGCGCGCTTGGATCAACGTGCTATCGAAGTTCGATTGCAAGAGCTTGCCGATCGCATTGAGGGTTCAGGCTTTGAACTCAAAGCCTTGCGCGAACAGCTCGGCGAGGCGACCGAGGAGGCGCTTGGCAATGAGCTCGAAAGGATCGCAGCGCGAATCGCGCGTTTGGGGCCCATCAACCTGGCGGCGATAGAGGAATTCGATCAGTTATCGGAGCGCAAGGAGTATCTGGACCGCCAGCATGAAGATTTACTCAAGGCCTTAGCGACCCTTGATGATGCGATCAAGAAAATTGACCGCGAAACCCGCACCCGTTTTCAGGAAACGTTCGACAAGGTCAATGACGGCTTGAAAGCCATGTTCCCCGTGTTGTTTGGCGGTGGCCATGCGTATTTGGAAATGACCGGCAACGATCTATTGGAAACCGGCGTCGCTGTTATGGCGCGCCCGCCGGGCAAACGTAACAGCTCAATCCAATTACTCTCCGGTGGCGAGAAAGCGCTAACCGCGCTCGCTTTTGTATTTTCGATTTTCGAACTTAATCCAGCGCCTTATTGTCTGCTTGACGAGGTTGATGCGCCGCTCGATGACGCCAACGTTTTGCGACTGGCTGAAATGCTAAAGACCATGGCCGAGAGCGTGCAGTTCGTTGTTGTCACGCACAACAAATTGACAATGGAAATCGCCTCCCAACTCATAGGGGTGACCATGCAAGAACCCGGCGTATCTCGTCTTGTTTCGGTCGACATGGAACAGGCTGTGGAAATGGCTGCAGCCAGCTAGAGCGATCACCTTAAGCTACTTGAGTTATCGCTAAGCAACTTTTTAATTTCGGAAAATTTCGCAGATGAGCCTGCGTATAACGCTGTTAATTATTGGCCTGTTAATTATCGGTGGCATATACGCCTTTTCCGTGATCCGTAAGCGCGATGTGCGAGTGCGCTACCAACGTTCGCCCAAGCCAACGCCGCGCGATTTTACTTTCGACCGCACCACCGATATCAATCCGCCGCCCGAATCCGCACCCGCGGCGCAAGACCAGGCGGTGACCGTTGAGGGTGATAAGGATGAGGCGTTTCTGGCGCTGCCTGAGATCCGTCAGGAACCAGAAACACACGGTGCGCAAATAGCGACCGACGACGAACAGCTAGAGTTGTTTAAAAACGCCAGCAGCGTCAATCAAGCGCCTGCTACGAACCCGGCTATTACGCCGGCGCCGGAGGATGATGGCCTGGAGGAACCACCGTTCGTGACCTTGTATGTGCACGCGGGCGAGGGTCGGGAGCTGACAGGCAATGACATTGTGGGCGCGCTCAATGCCGTGGGCATGAGGTTCGGGGATGCTGAAGTGTTTCACCATTTTGGCGTTGGGGATCTGCAATGTGAACAGAGCATTTTTACGGTCGCGAACAGCTTTGAACCAGGCACCTTTGATCTTGAAAAAATCGACGCCTTCCGCACCACCGGTCTAGTTTTTATTCTGCCGTTCCCCGCGCCTTTGGATGGTCCGGTCGCCTTTGAGCTGCTTTTGAATACCGCCCAACGATTCGCATCACTGGTCGATGGCGAGTTGCTATCCGCGCCGCAAACGCTTCTCGATAGCCAGACGATTGCGACCTTCAGGGCCCGCGCCGCGGCTTTCGCCGATGGTGGGTAAAGCGCCGAGCGCGCGGGCGGGCGAACTCCGCGAGCTCATAGAACATCACAATCATCGCTACTACAATCTCGATCGGCCCTCTATCAGCGACGGTGAGTTCGATGCCTTGTTCAAAGAACTGGTGGCGCTAGAGGAACAATTTCCCGAACTCGCCGATCCCGCCTCACCGACGCAACGCGTTGGCGGCGCCGCGAGTGAACAATTTGCCACCGTCGAGCACCGGCTGCCAATGCTGTCACTGGGCAACGCCTTCTCTGCCGCCGATCTCCAAGCATTCGACAAGCGGATCAAGGACCGGCTTGAGGACGACGCGGTCGAGTACGTCGCCGAGCCCAAGCTCGATGGACTGGCGATTTCATTGACGTATGTCGATGGCGTCCTGTCGCGCGCGGCGACCCGTGGCAATGGGCAGGCCGGGGAAGACGTAACGCAGAACGTTCGCACGATTCGCTCGGTGCCCCTGCGCCTGGTCGCAGGCGCGCCGCCGCCGGTGCTCGAAGTCCGGGGAGAAATCTATATGGAGCGCGCGGGATTCGAAGCACTTAACGCCGCCCAGCGAAAAGCACAGCAAAAAACCTTCGCGAATCCACGAAATGCCGCTGCCGGCAGTTTGCGGCAACTCGATTCAAGCATCACCGCGAAACGTCCTTTAACTTGGTACTGCTACGCGCTCGGCTACTCGCAAGGCGTGCAATTGCCAACCACCCACTACGATGCGATTCAATGGCTGGGTGAACTCGGCTTGCGGGTCTCTCCTGAAATGCGCATCGCGCGCTCGGTCGAACAATGTCTGGCTTATTACGAAGATATCGGCGCACGCCGCAGCGATCTGCCCTACGAAATTGACGGGATCGTGTTTAAGGTTAACAGCGTCGCCCAACAGCTCGCGCTCGGCCAGGTGGCGCGGGCGCCGCGCTGGGCGGTCGCCTACAAGTTTCCGCCCGATGAACGCCAGACTCGCGTTAAAGCGATCGACGTACGGGTCGGACGCACCGGTGCCCTGACGCCAGTGGCGCGCCTGGAGCCGGGAGACGTCGCCATGGCGCAACGACGGAGGATTCGTTCGTCGGTTGACCGGTTTAGCGGCCGTGTGTTGACGCTCTGTGTTGTATCGTTTTGCCTCGTTGCTCTAACC
>JBCCEV010000073.1:0-20285 GCA_039030125.1 Pseudomonadota bacterium
CACGAGATTCCAAGTCCCAGCATCCAACAAGACAAGTCTCTAGCAGTGCTCTAAGGAGCAACAATGACTCTAGCTCTGGCAGTAGCAACCTTGTTCCGCGCGGTTACAGATGCGACCAATCTCCGAATTTGGTTAACCAAGACAGGTGTCTCTAGACGCGGTTAGCTCCATCAGAGACCTACAAGTCCATCCCGACAGCAACATTAAGACTGACACCTGCCAGCTTCCTCGCATTCATCGCTGAGGTTCGTGCCATCCCGGCAGTCCAGCGACGCCGCCGCATTGAGCAGGTCGTCGAATCGATTCACCTGGAGAACGTTCTTCATCAACGGATCGAAACACTATCGAAAGGCTACAAAAGGCGCGTTGGATTAGCGCAAGCCATCATGCACGACCCCGATATATTGATCCTTGACGAACCGACCGATGGACTAGACCCGAACCAAAAACACGAAGTGCGCACCTTGATCAAGGACATGGCGAGCGAAAAAGCCATCATCATCTCTACCCACATTCTTGAAGAGGTGGACGCCGTGTGCTCGCAGGCGGTAATCATTGCGCAGGGCAAGATTATTTTCAGCGGCACGCCCAACGAGCTTGCCGCTCATTCGCGCTACCACAATATCGTTAGTGTCACCGTCGCCAAGGCCAACGCCGAGAAAGCCATTGCCAAAGCAAAAACAATCAGCGGCGTTAACGAAGTTGAAGAGCTTGCGGCGGGTGAGGATGTTCGCATCCGCCTACTCGGAGCGGACGGGAAACAGATCATCGGCGCGGCTAGTGACGCTTTAAGGGAATTCGGGATTAAGGAGCTTCATGTCGAGCGAGGGCATCTCGATGACGTCTTTCGGGAACTAACCGAAGGCAATCAAAGTGGAGTGCACCGCACATGAACGGCGCAATGATTATTGCCAAGCGCGAATTGAAAGCATACTTCGCAACCCCCGTGGCTTACGTTTTTATCGCGATATTTCTCGTGCTAACGGGTGTTTTTACCTTTTATCTCGGCGGCTTCTATGAGCGTGGACAAGCCGATCTCGAACCTTTTTTTCGCTTCCACCCGTGGCTTTACACGTTTCTGATCCCCGCCATCTCGATGCGCCTTTGGTCCGAAGAACGCAAAGCTGGCACCCTTGAGCTACTGCTAACCCTTCCCATCTCACTGACCTCTTCAGTTGTAGGGAAGTTTCTGGCCGCATGGTGCTTTACCTGCGTCGCGTTACTCGGAACCTTTCCTGTTTGGATTACCGTGAACTACCTCGGCGATCCTGACAATACCGTGATTGCCGCCGGCTATATTGGCAGCGCGTTGATGGCAGGTGGTTTTCTCGCAATCGGGTCGTGCATCTCGGCGATGACCAAGAATCAGGTAATTGCCTTCGTCGTGAGTTTTGTGGTGTGCTTCGCGTTCAACCTCAGCGGCTTTCCGATCGTTCTTGATCTATTTTCGGCCTGGGCGCCGCAGGCGATCCTCGATGTCATTTCATCGTTCAGCTTTCTCACTCATTTTGAATCCATCTTAAAAGGCGTTATCGATATCCGAGACGTCGTTTTCTTTGGCACGTTGATGGCATTTTGGTTGTACCTCAACGTGTTGGTTATACAGAGCAATAAGGGCAACTAGTTGCTGCTGGGAACAGAGCCATGAATCGACAAATTGTTTCAAGCACCGGCCTTATCTTCGCGTTGGCTTTGTTTCTTGGCACAAACATCATCTCCAATGAACTCTTCACGGGGCTGCGCCTTGACCTAACGGAAAACGGCCTTTACACGCTCTCCGACGGCACTGAGCGGATCCTCGAGAAGATTGATGAACCCATTCATCTGCATTTTTATTATTCCGCCAAGCAATTTGCTGGCGTACCGCAACTGCTGCAGTACGGTCGGCGGGTTCGCGACATGCTTGAAGAATATGTGGCCGCCGCTGGCGGCAAACTGCGCCTCACCGTGGTTGATCCCGAACCATTTTCCGAAGCGGAAGACCGGGCCGTCGCGGCCGGCATCGAGCGCTTGCCTCTCGGTAACGGTGAAGCCGGATACCTCGGGATCAGCGGGGCCAACACGGTTGATGACGAAGAGGTCCTGGCCGCGCTAAGCCCCCAACAAGAAGAGGCACTCGAGTACGAATTAACTAAGATGATCTACAACCTCGCTGAGCCCAAGAAGCGGGTCATTGGGGTCTTATCGAGCTTACCGGTATTCGCACCTCCCCCCGATCCCCGAACGGGTCAGCCCAGCGGGCGCGATTGGGTTGTGTTCACGCTACTGCGGGAGTTCTACGAGGTGCGCGAGCTCGATCTCGACGACGAGGTGTTTGACGAAGACATTGATACGCTTCTCGTTGTTCACCCCAAAGAACTGAGCCGCGAAATGCTCTATGCCATCGATCAGTTCGTCCTCAATGGCGGCAAGGCAATGGTCTTCGTCGATCCCCTTGCAGAGATGGATGAGGCCCAGGGCGATCCGGAAAGACCCGGGGTGATGCCGGTCATCAACTCCGATCTTGAAGCGCTCTTCGAAAAGTGGGGCATCGAGTTCACGAGCGATAAGGTGGTCGGCAATCTCGACACGGCTGTGCGCGTGCAAATTGGCAGCGAGCGTGGGCCTCAAGAAGTCGAATACCTGCCCTGGATGCAACTGCAGGATGAGCTTTTAAACCGGGATGATTTCGTCACCAACGAACTCCAGGTCGTGAATGTCGGAACAGCAGGCTCATTAGCACCTCGCGAGGGCGCAACCACGAACGTTATCCCCTTGATCTCGGCGGGCGAAAATTCATCCTTACTGGAACGGGATTCCGTCATTTTTGTCAGACAGCCTCAGGGCCTGTTGGCAAACTACGTTCCTGATGAGATAAATCACGTCGTTGCCGCTCGCATCACCGGCGAAGTTGAAACTGCATTTCCCGATGGTCGACCTTTGAGTGAGACAGAAAAGCGCGCGCCCCAGGACGACGACTATCAAAGCTCGGGGACGGTGAATGTAATCGTCGTGGCCGACACCGATATTCTCGCCGATCGTTTCTGGATGCGTTTTTCGAACTTTGGTGGGTTCCAGGTGCCGGATCCGTTCGCCAACAATGCCGACTTTTTGGTGAACGCGGTCGACAACCTTGGTGGCAACGATGACCTTATAGGCCTGCGCAGCCGCGGCGAATACGCGAGACCGTTCCAGATCGTTTTGGAAATTCAGCGCGAGGCCGAGGCTCAATTTCGGGATCGTGAGCAAGCACTACAGGCAAAACTCGCGGAAACCGAACAAAAACTCGCTGGCCTGCAGCAGCAGGACACCGGTGGCGAGTTGTTGTTATCGGATGAAGAGAAGGCGGAGATCGCGCAGTTTCGCCAGGAACAACTCAAGACCCGCAAAGAATTGCGCGCGGTTCAGCATCAATTGCAGAACGACATAGAGCGACTTGGGACCGTTCTCAAGTTTGTAAACATCGCGTTAGCGCCCTTGCTCGTCGTCGCGCTCGCTCTGGTGTTCCGGCTTGCACAAGGCCGCCAACGCCTCAGAGGTGCGACGTGAACCTCCGCGTTGTCGCAGTCGTTGCCGCGTTAGTGGTGGCTGGCGCGTGGTTTGCCACGCAAAAAAAAGCCGCTGTCAGCGAGGTCGAGTCAATCACTCTGTTTCCCGACCTCGTGGGCGTCGCAAACGAAATTGACCGCATCGCGATCGCATCGCCCGCGCGCACGCGTACGCTGGTGCGCGACGACGGCCTGTGGGGTTTACAAGAATTTGATGGTTTCCCCGTTAAGGTCGGCGGCATTAAATCACTCGTGGTGCAATTATCTAATCTGAAAACGGTGGAAGCAAAAACCAAGAAACCCGAAAGCTACGCTCGCATCGGCGTTCAAGATTACGTGGCTGGGAACGAAAATTCGAACCTCATTGAAGTTTTATCCGGCGAGACGCAAATCGCGAGCGTGATTGTCGGTAAGCGACGAGAAAACAGCGCAGATCCCGAACACTTCATGCGCAAACCCGGTGAGGAACAGTCTTGGTTGGTTGGTGGAGAAATCGATTTGCTGGCTAACCTGAGCGAACTCATGGACATGACCGTTTGCGACGTACCGAGTGAACGCGTGCGCGAAATTACAGTATCGCCACTGGACAGCAGCCCGTTCCGGCTTTCCAAGTCCGGCGCCGATGACAGCTTCTTCGCGCTCACACCAATACCCGAGGGTTACGAACCGAAATCAAGAACAACTGTATCGAGCCTCGGAGCCGTGCTGCTTGATCTGCGCTTCGATGCTGCGGCAAGTCGTGACCGTATCAATGACCTGACACCCGTCAATTCCATCACAATGATTACCTTTGACGGCTTGGTTGCAAAGGTCGACGAATTCGAAGCCGCTGAGCGCAGGCTCGTACGCATCGATTTTAGCTATGCGGCCGAACTTGCCACTGCGCCTGATGACGAAGGTGAGGACTCGCCTACTCCCGGCACGAACGAACCCGAAGCTCCTAGTGAAACCGTCGCCGAGGAAGTCGCGCGATTAAACGCGGTGGTTAATGGCTGGGTTTATGAGCTGCCCAAATACAAGTCTCGGCAACTTGGTAAACGGCTTGACGACTTAGTCAAACCGATCGAAAACAGCGACGAGTAAACCGTTAGTTCAAGGACCGCGTCGCCGGTGCGGGCAGGGCGCTCGTTAGGTGCTGCAGCACGTGCAAGCTGTGCCGAGCGTTATAGAAAGACCACAGCTCACTCGCCGTTAAGGGGTCCAGGCAAAAGTATCCTTGCTGGTTGGTTCGCAAGGTTTGCAGCACGTCCATGATCCCGACAAATCCGAAAGACAGCGCGCGATACAAGCTTGAGTCGTTCCGTTCGGCAGCGCAGGCATAGGCTTCTATACCTAAATCCGCAAAACGCAGGATCGGTACACCACTCGCCGCCGCTTGTTCCGGGAACAACCCAACTAGCAACAGACTCCGATCGCCGACAATCTCCGGATCGGCTACATCATTGATCACTAAGTCGGCAAGATGATCGACCGTGCGCGAGGCGAATTGGTCGCGATGCGACGCTATACCGACATCGCGAAAGACGATTTTTACCAGATGCGACTCAACCGTCGCTGACAGATGAACGCCGACACAGCGCTGCGAGTCGGTGAGTAGCGCCCGCCAGCCCGTCATCTCATGAAGGTAAAGATCTTGGTGAATCATAGGTAGAAAATCGGCCGCGAACCAACGATCTTTAGATTTAGGTTGCTACCGCGCCCCCAATCCAACCGGTATACTTCGCGCTCGCTTCTTGAGCCGCATCGTGCAGTGTTTAGCGGGCGACCAGCCAATGACTTTTCAACAACTCGTTTTCGCACTGCAAACCTATTGGAGCGAACGCGGCTGCGTCGTCGCCCAGCCTTATGATATGGAGATGGGTGCCGGGACCTTTCACCCCGGAACGTTCCTGCGGGCCATCGGGCCCGAGCCGTGGCGCACGGCCTACGTACAACCGTCGCGCCGACCCACCGATGGCCGTTACGGCGAAAATCCCAATCGTCTCCAACATTATTTCCAATTTCAGGTGTTGCTGAAGCCCTCGCCCCACGATATCCAGCAGCTTTATCTGGACTCACTCAAAGAGCTAGGAATTGACGCCTTGCGCGAGGATATCCGTTTTGTCGAAGATAACTGGGAGTCTCCTACCCTCGGCGCCTGGGGCTTAGGTTGGGAGGTATGGCTCAATGGCATGGAAATCACCCAATTCACCTATTTTCAACAGGTTGGTGGTCTGGATTGCCGCCCCGTATCTGGCGAAATCACCTACGGGCTCGAACGTATCTCGATGTACCTGCAGGGTGTCGATTCCGTCTACGACCTGATTTGGTCAAAGCACGGTGAGCATGTCGTTACCTACGGCGATATCTATCATCAAAATGAAATCGAAATGTCGGCCTACAACTTCGAACATGCGGACACCGATTCCTTATTTGCGTGGTTCGACCAATGCGAGCGACAGGCCCAGCATTTAATCGAACAGAACTTAGCGCTGCCAGCCTATGAAATGATGGTGAAGGCGTCGCACACCTTCAATTTGCTCGACGCGCGACGCGCGGTCTCGGTCACCGAGCGACAACGCTATATCTTGCGTGTCCGCACCCTGGCGCGCGCGGTGGCGGAAACTTATTACGCTTCTCGCGAAGCGCTGGCGTTCCCAATGCTTAAAGAACTCCATAACTAAACCCTGTCATGAACACCGAAACCCTCGCGATCGAAATCGGCACGGAGGAGCTTCCACCACGGCCACTGAAGCGGCTCGCTGTGGCTTTTCACGACGCATTGGTTGAGAGCCTTCGCGGTGCCGGACTTGATTTCAAAAGTTCTAAAGCTTTCGCGACCCCCCGGCGCTTGGGCGTGGTCTTCGAAGCGCTCGAAGACAGTCAACCGGCTACAACAGAACGGCGACGAGGACCCGCGCTAGAAGCGGCATTTGCTGACGATGGTGCGCCGACCAAAGCCGCTTTGGGTTTTGCGAAATCCTGTGGTGTCGAAGTCGCCAATTTATCCAGAGTTGAGGAGAAAGGACGAACCTATCTCGCCTACGAGCGTGACGTCCCGCCGGTACCGCTCAACAAGTTAATTCCCTCGATGTTCGAGTCAGCCGCGGCGCGCCTGCCTATCCCGAAGCGTATGCGCTGGGGAAGTTCTGAATCGGAATTTATTCGCCCGGTTCATTGGCTACTATGTCTTTATGGCACCTCGGTGATCGAATTTTCAATGTTCGATATCCACACCGATCGGAAAACCTACGGTCACCGTTTTCATCATCCCCAGGCTATAGAAATCCCCGATGCCAATGCGCTACTCAGGGTCCTGGAAGCCGAGGGCTTCGTGATGCCGGACTTCGACCAACGTCGCACAGTCATCCGCGAGCAAATTGCGCGCTTAAACAAACAGCTTGGCGGCGTCGCGCTGATAGACGAAGAACTTCTGGAGGAGGTGACGGCGCTGGTCGAGTGGCCTCAGGCCATTGCCGGGGGCTTCGATGAAAGCTTCCTGGCTCTTCCCACGGAGGTACTGATCTCGACGATGCAAAAGCATCAGCGGTATTTCCCGGTCACGGGCGACAACGGCGCATTGATGTGCAACTTCATCACAGTGAGCAACATCGAAAGCAGCGAACCTGAAATCGTTGTACGCGGGAACGAACGCGTCATACGGCCCCGATTGGCGGATGCCAGATTCTTCTACGAACAAGATAATCAACGGCCCTTAGTGTCTTTCCGAGAACGACTTGATGACGTGGTCTTTGAGAAACGGCTTGGCTCACTTGGGGACAAGACCCGTCGGGTAAAACAACTCGCCGGTGCGATGGGTGGAGTGTTCGACGCTAAGGCCGAGCACTGCGAGCGCGCCGCAGAATTATCGCGCTGTGACCTGGTCACCGAAATGGTTGGAGAATTTCCTGATCTGCAAGGGATCATGGGGCGTTACTACGCTAAGGCGTCTAACGAGGAGCCCGAAATTGCTGAGGCACTTGGTGAATTTTATCTACCAGCCTTTGCCGGTGACGCACTGCCTGAATCCGCCGTCGGCGCGTGCATCGCGGTGGCGGATAAGATCGATTCGCTAATTGGGATCTTTGGTGTCGGCGCTGGACCGACTGGAGATAAGGACCCCTTCGCCCTTCGTCGGGCCGCGAACGGGCTGGTTAGAATTCTTATTGAGGGGCAATTTTCAGTCGCTTTACGTGGCGCCTTTACGACCGCTCGGGACCACTATGAAGATGTCGACCTCGGCGAGGATGTCGTCGAAGTCGTCTGGTCATTCATCTCGGACCGCTTGCGCACCTATTACACTGATCGGCAGATCGGGCACGACGTTATCGAAGCTGTTCTGGCACTCGATATCGACGACTTGAGCGATGTGAATAAGCGCGTGCTTGCGGTAACGCAATTTAAGGCGTCCACATCGGCACCGGCACTCGCTGCCGCGAATAAGCGCATCACTAATATTCTCAAGAAAGAAAAATCTTCCCCCTCTGTAGCTATCGACGAAGCACTATTCGAACACCCAGAGGAATCCACTCTCGCGCAAGTGCTGGGCGGTTTGACCCAAAGTACCGACGCTTCCTATCAGGCGGAAGACTATGGCCAGTACTTGACTCTTTGCGCGACGCTTAAGGAACCGGTTGATGCATATTTCGACGCGGTGATGGTCATGCATGAAAACCCAACAATCAAAGCGAACCGGATAGCGCAGCTAGATTCATTAAGACGACTGCTGAGTCGAGTCGCCGATATCAGTTTGCTCGATTAGAACCGTGAAAACTCTCTTGCTCGATCGCGACGGCGTCATTAATCAAGACTCTGAAGATTTCGTAAAAAGCGCCGAGGAATGGCATCCGATCATCGGCAGCCTAGAGGCAATGGCCCGTGCCTGTCAGAAGGGCTACCGAGTGATTGTTATCAGCAATCAGTCCGGGGTAGCGCGAGGGATCCTCAGCATTCATGACTTGAACGAAATCAATCGGGAAATGCAACGCCGCGCGAGCGCCGTGGGGGCGGTCATCGACGCCGTATTCTTTTGTCCTCACGCGCCAAACGACGACTGCAGCTGCCGGAAACCCCGACCGGGGCTGTTCGACTCCCTTGCGCGTCGCATCGGTTCGCTGGCTGGCAGTCTTTATGTTGGCGACCGAATGAGTGATGTCGATGCAGCGCGCGCGGCGGGCGTAAAACCCGCACTCGTTCAAACCGGACTACGCGACATCGACGCAAGTGATTGCGCGGATGTCGCCGTGTTTCCTAATCTAAGCGCTGCTATCGACAATTATCTGAGCTAATGCTTGCCCTCACGCGTTCGTGGTTTTTCTACATCGGCTTAGTTCCCTACACGATCTTTTATAGCATCCTGAGCTTGTTAATCCTGCCTCTCCCTCGATCGTGGCGTTATTGGATCATTACCGGTTGGGCGCGCTTCGTCATTCTCTGGCTCAAACTGATTTGTGGTCTGAGTTGGCGCGTCCAAGGCCTTGAACACCTGCCCGACGTTCCCAGCGTGATCCTCTCCAAACATCAATCGGCATGGGAAACCATCTCCTTCCAGTTGATCTTCCCCAGACAATGTCAGGTGTTGAAAAAGGAGTTGTTCAAAATTCCCTTTTTTGGCTGGGGTTTGTGGAGCCTCAATCCAATCGCAATCGACCGCTCTGCGGGGGTGCGTGCGCTCAAACAGGTGCTCGAGGAGGGCCGTCAGCGCATTGCCGATGGCTGGTGGGTGGTGCTGTTTCCCGAGGGCACGCGAATTGCCCCCGGCGAGCGCGGACGATACTCCCAAACCGGCGCGGCACTCGCCGCGAAAGCGGGTTGCCCAATTGTTCCCGTGGCCCATAATGCAGGGGTTTTTTGGCGCCGAAATTCGGTGCTCAAGCGTCCCGGGTGTATCGACGTCATGGTAGGCGAACCGATCAGTCCCGCAGGAAAGACCGCGAAAGAACTCACCAGCGAGGTGGAACAATGGATCGAGGCGGCTTGTTCGAGCCTGGCGAATTCTTCGTCCAACGAAGCGTTATCGACAGAGAAATGATGATGGGAATTCCACGGTGAGCCCAAGACCTCCACAAAGTTTTCCAGCCACCCGGGCACGCCGCCTGCGCACCGACAGCTTCATTCGCGATCTCGTTCGCGAAAACACACTAACGGCTAAGGATTTCATCGCGCCACTGTTCATCGTTGAGGGATCTGGGGTTCGCGAAGCCATTACGACCATGCCTGGCGTCGAGCGTTTGTCGATCGATCTGGCAGTTAGCCAAGCCGGCGAACTTTCGGCGTTGGGTGTACCGGCGATTGCGGTTTTTCCGGTCACCCCACCCGATCTTAAAAGTGAACGCGGTGAAGAATGTTTTAATCCCGACGGATTGATGCAACGCGCGGTGAAAGCGATTAAAGATGCGCACCCGGATTTAGGAATTGCGACCGACGTTGCGCTTGATCCCTACACCACACATGGACACGACGGCGTAATCAATGCGTCAGGTGAAATCGATAACGATGAAACCCTTGAGATCCTGGAGCGCCAAGCACTCTCTCAAGCCCATGCCGGCGTCGATATTATCGCCCCCTCGGACATGATGGACGGGCGGGTTGGCCGGATCCGCGAAGCGCTTGAATCAAACGGCTTTGTGAACACTAAAATTCTTGCCTACTCTGCGAAGTACGCCTCAGCTTTTTATGGCCCGTTCCGGGACGCCGTCGGTTCAAGCACCAGTTTAGGGAAAAAAGGGAAAGCCACCTATCAAATGGATCCGCATAATTCCGATGAGGCGTTAAAGGAGGTTTGGTTGGACATTCAAGAAGGCGCGGACATGGTGATGGTCAAACCAGGCATGCCGTATCTCGATATCGTGCACCGCGTTAAGACCACGTTTCAGATCCCAACCTTCGTCTATCAAGTGAGCGGCGAGTACGCCATGTTGAAGGCCGCGATCGGCGCCAACATGCTCGATGAACAACGTGCCGTTCTTGAGTCGCTTGCCGGCTTCAAACGTGCCGGCGCCGACGGTGTTTTGACCTATTTTGCCGAGGACGCGGCGCGCTGGCTTGCCGACTAAGATCGCCGCAATTAGACGTCGAGGTTGAGATCCTTGATTTTGCGGGTGAGGGTATTTCGTCCCCAACCCAAAAGCTTGGCCGCTTCTTGACGACGCCCACGCGTACGCGCCAATGCGACTCGGATCATGGTCTTCTCAAACCGCGGCAAGGCGTCGGTCAAAATTGGCGAAGTTGACTCTAACGCGCGACGCTCGGCCCATCGCCGTAGCGCGGTTTCCCAATCTTCCAGTCCATTACCGGCATGCGCCTCGTCGCTGGTGGAGCGGATCTCCTCGGGCAGGTCCTCAAGGTCGATTTCCTGAGTCGGCGCCATAATCGTCATGCGCCGACACACGTTCTCTAATTGACGCACGTTACCGGGCCAATCGAAACATCTCAGCGCCTGCAAAACCTCCGAAGAAATACGCTTGGGTTCCACACCAACCTCTTCGGCCGCAACTCGCACGAAATGTTCCGCCAGCGCCGGTATATCCTCCGCGCGGCGCCGCAACGGTGGAAGTTCAAGACGTATCACGTTGAGGCGATGAAAGAGGTCCTCTCGAAACCCGCCTTCTGCAACCCGTTCCTCCAGATGCTGGTGGGTCGCCGCAATCACCCGGACGTCCACCCGCACCGGTTCATGCCCGCCAACCCGGTAAAACTCGCCATCAGCGAGCACGCGTAACAGCCGGGTTTGCAGATCAGCAGGCATGTCACCGATTTCGTCAAGAAACAACGTGCCGCTATCGGCTTGCTCAAATCGTCCCACGCGGCGTGCCGTAGCACCGGTGAACGCGCCCTTCTCGTGGCCAAAAAGTTCCGATTCCAAAAGCTCGCGCGGTATCGCCGCGGTATTTAGCGCAATGAAGGGGCTTTGCCCGCGGGGGCTATGTCGATGCAGCGCCTGGGCGACCAACTCCTTGCCGGTGCCTGATTCACCGGTGAGCAACACATTCATGTTCGATCGCGACAAACGTCCGATCGCACGAAACACCTCTTGCATGGCGGCGGCCGAGCCGATGATCTCGGGCACCGCGTCCTCATCAAACGCCTCCTCGTCCTCGGGCTGCACGCCCGGTGATTTTTTCAAGGCGCGCTGGACGATGCTGACCACGTCATCGACGTCGAAAGGTTTGGGCAGATACTCGAATGCGCCGCCCCGGTAAGCGGCCACGGCCCGATCAAGGTCGGCGAACGCTGTCATTATGATGACGGGCAAAGCGGGGAATACGCCCTGGATATGCTGCAACAGAGTCAAGCCGTCAGTGCCCGGCATCCGGATATCAGTGATGACGACGTCGGGCTGGGATCGCTTCAGCCTCGTTACCACCTCATCGGCGTTACCAAATACACGAGTGTCGATCTGCTCCTTCTCCATCGCGCGCTCAAGCACCCAACGGATCGATCGGTCGTCATCGACAATCCAAATTTCGGGTTTGTGATTCATTGAAGGTCCTCGACCGGTAACCAAATTTTGAACACAGTGCGCCCGGGCTCACTGTCGAAATCTATGAGTCCACCTTGACGCTGCACCAACGTTTGCGCGATCGGCAGCCCCAAGCCATTTCCATCTGCGCGGCCGGAGACCAGAGGCACAAAAATGCTTTCCGCGATTTCAGGATCGACTCCGCTCCCGTTATCAATAACCTCCGCACGGATCACGACCCGATGCAGCGTCGAACCGATGGTGAATTTTCGTTGGGCGCGCGTCCTCAACAGCACCGCGCCGTCGGCTCCAGTGGTTGATTGGACGGCGTTGCGCACAATATTCAGGAGTGCTTGGATCAACTGATCGCGGTCGGCGGAAATCATCGGCAGACTGGGGTCGTAATCGCGCACTATCTTGAATTGGTGGCCCGATTCGGCTTCAACGACCTGACGCACGTGCTCGAGCGGATCGTGAATGTTGATCGATTTCTTGCGAGTTTCACTCGTCGGTCCCAGCATCCGGTCGACAAGATTTCGAAGACGGTCAGCCTCGGCAATAATGATCTGCGTGTATTCCGTGAGCGCGGGCTTTTCAAGTTCGCGTTCAAGCAATTGAGCCGCCCCTCGGATCCCACCTAACGGGTTTTTTATCTCATGGCCGAGGCCGCGCAAAATTGCGCCGCTAATTTGGTTTTGTACCTTGAGATGTCCGTCCATGTGCGTTCTTGGCGCCCGACTCGGTCCATCGATTTCGGCGAGGAGAAATCCCTCGTCCTCATCCGGCGGCGTGAACGATGAGACCGTTAAATCGACTTCGGCGCGCTCCGCGACGGGAATGCGTATCGCCACGTTGCGTTCGGTCACCGATAGTCCTTGTGCGCAGATCCTGGGGAAATCGGCCTCCAGATCGTTGGTGAGTTGAAGCAACTCGCCAAGCCGAAACCGATGCAAGCGGGCCTGGCCCATTTCGAATAAATTCTGCGCCGCGGCGTTGCCGCTCAACACCCGCCCATTTTGATCAAGCACCATGACGGCGCTCGTCAGAGAGTCGATGAGACCTGCGGGCGGGATCAGTGACTGCCATTTTCCACTCATTGCACTAGTTTGGTGCGAAACACGCAAGAACACCAGTGTGTCGCACGCGTCTAACCTACGGATTTATCGCGGATTAGCGCCCGTTAGGACGAAATTACGTAGGCTCGCAGATTAACTAGGGCAAGAACTGGACCAACGAGCTGAAGGTCTTGATCAGGAACCGCCACCGCCTTGATTTACGTTATTGCGGTGAAGGAAAAACGTCGAAGTCGCCGAGCGCCCGAGTTCTTTACCTGCTCCATCACGCACGATGGCCTGCAATTGGTGCGCGCCACGATCGGGTAAATCCAGCGTAAAACTTGTCGACTGGCCCGGCGAACCAACGCTGGCACCATCGTAGAGCAGCTCGACGACGTGAGCGAATTGCACCTGCAGCGCCGGTGACATTGCGACGCTTACGGTCACTGCAGGGACATTACGAAGCGTCTCTTCGTTGGCCGGTGAGGCAATTTCTATCGATGCGTAAGGCACCGGGCCCTCGGCCACCTCGGTTTCCTCGGCCGCTTGGCCCGAGTTGGAGGACAGCGGATAGGGCGTCACGATCGACGGTTGTTCGACGGTCACCTTTTCCGCATCTGGGTGGGGAACATCCGAGAAAATGATGTTGCCTTCGCTGTCTTTCCAGCGGTACACGTCGGCGAATGCCGAGCTGGAAAACCCCAGCGCCAAAACTACTGCCGCAGCAGCGACTAAGCTCGTTTTCACCGGTTTTCGCCTCCGTTCCGCTCAATTCGACAAGATTACACGTTGGACCTTCAATCAGCACACGTGTTCTCGGCGAGTCAATCTTTCAAACCCAATTGAGAAAGTGGCCACAGACCGCATATCCACAATGCACATTATTGGTGCGTTTTGAACAATTCAAGTTCATCGAGCAGAAGATTACCGTGGCTTTCACGGCTACGGATCAGACGGGCGGCGCCGTTATCCAACAATATCTCGGGTGGGCGAGGCCGTGAGTTGTAGTTCGAAGACATCACAAACCCATAGGCGCCGACATCGCAAATGGCCAACAGCGCCCCCGAGTTCACCGCCAATGAGACGTTGCGGGCTAACCAGTCACCGGATTCGCAGACCGGGCCCACGACATCACCCACGAAGTGTTCGGCGCCGCGGCGAGCTTGGCGAACAGCCATCACTTTATGCGTTGCGTTATACAACGTCGGGCGCAGCAGCTCGGACATCGCAGCGTCGACGATAAAGAAGGTTTTCTGTTCAGATTTCTTAACGTATTCGACCCGCGTGATCAGCAGCCCGGCCTTCCCAACGATGGAACGTCCGGGTTCGATCTCGATCGCAAGATCCGCTGGGATCTTCTCGCACAGCCCAGCGACATAATCACCGATGGATGGCGGAGCCTCATCGCCGTAAGCGATCCCCAATCCCCCTCCCGCATCGACGCGAGTGATCGCGATACCGGCGGCGCGAAGTTCGGCAACCAATTCAACGAGTATTTCCACGGCATCGCGAACCGGGGAAGCGTCAAGCAGTTGTGATCCGATATGACAGGCCACGCCAGTGGGCCGCAATATCTCCGATTGTTGGAGCTCCAAATACAACGCCCGCGCTTCGTCTATCGGTAATCCGAATTTATTTTCTTTTAAACCCGTTGAGATGTAAGGGTGCGTCTTGGGATCGACATCGGGATTCACCCTGATCGAAACTTCAGGACGAACACCATGAGCCGCCGCTACTTCACTAAGGCGCAAGGCCTCCTCACGCGACTCCAAATTAATCGAACCAACGCCGCAACTCACCGCCAACTCGAGTTCCTGAATCGATTTGCCGACCCCAGAGAAAACGACCCTTCCCGGGTCACATCCAATCGCCAACAGGCGCTGCAGCTCACCACCAGAGACAACATCGAAACCCGATCCGAGCGCGGCCAACTGCCCCAGTACCGCGAGGTTCGAATTCGCTTTTACCGCATATGAAATTTGGTGGGCGCGATCGCCAAATGCGTCGTCATAGGCGCACCAATTCGCAGCGATCGTCTGTGCCGAATAGACGAAAGCAGGCGTGCCAAAGTTCTCCGCGACCTCGGGCAAAGCGACGCCGTCCACGCACAGAACGTCGTTGAGATAGTCAGAAGCCATAGCAAGCCGTATTCAGACCGGGAGGATTATTGTTCTGATTTTTCAGCTTCGTCGGGGAGATAAAGGCTACCTTTCTGACCGCAACTGGAAAGCGCACAGGCAGAAGCGAAAATGAACAGAAAGATACAAACTCGAAACATAGCGCCGATGATACGGGCTAAGCGCACCAGAGCCCAGTCCTCAACCCGATCTCTTCGGTGCTCTAGAGCGTGATTTACCCTGCTGCCTGGAACCACCTCGTCCACGCCCCTGACGTCGCGGGGCGTCACGCTTGACTCGTGGCTTACCTTGTTTGATCTCCTTCATCCAGGCGTCAGGGATCTGCTCAACGTTTATCTTGTGACCGATGTAGGATTCTATTTGCGGTAACGCGAAGACGTACTCTTCACAGGCCAAGGTTATCGCGTCGCCGGCCTCGCCAGCGCGCGCGGTCCGGCCGATTCGGTGAACATAATCTTCTTCGTTTTGTGGCACGTCGTAGTTGATAACGTGACTAACATCGGGGATGTGTAATCCTCGCGCTGCCACATCGGTTGCCACCACAATTGGCACGCGGCCGGCGGAGAAATCTTCAATCAAACGTTGGCGCTTTTTCTGGGCGACGTCCCCGGACAGTGTGCGCGCTTCGAAACCATTGGCATTCAACGAAGCTTCAACCTTGAAAGCCGCGCGTTTCGTGTTAACAAAAACCAATGTCCGTTTCGGATCGATCTCTTGCAGCAAGCCGACCAGCACTTTGAGCTTGTCGTCGGAGGAGACGTGAAAAAGTTTCTGCAAAACCTTGTCAGCGGTTTTCCGCTCGGGCGCCACGGAAACGACCTCTGGATCGTTCATATGTTCGTATGCAAGCTCACTGACCCGGTGCGAGAGGGTCGCCGAGAACAGCATGTTCACGCGTGCGTCACGCGGTGGCATGCGCCGCAGCAAGTACCGAATGTCTTTTATAAATCCCAGGTCGAACATCCTGTCGGCCTCGTCCAACACCAACGTGTGCAACTGCTTAAACGAGAAAACGTTCTGCTTGTAGTAATCGATAATCCGCCCGGGAGTGCCAATCAGCAGATCAACGCCTTCGCCGAGTTGCGTTCGCTGCTTCTCGTAATCGACACCGCCATAAACAAGTCCCAGGCGCAATCCCGATTGGGCGCCGATAAGTTCGGCATCCTTATGGATCTGGATGGCCAACTCGCGCGTGGGCGCAATGATCAATCCGCGTGGGTGGCTACCTGACTCTGCAGTCCCGGACGGATCGTTGAGAATGCGATGGAGCGCGGCGAGCAAATAGGCCGCCGTCTTACCCGTGCCGGTCTGCGCTTCACCCGCCACGTCCCGTCCTTCGAGCAGCAGCGGTAAGGTTTGCTGCTGAATCGGTGTGCAGAACTCGAACCCGCCCGCGTTCAGGCCAGCGATCAGTCGCTGATCCAAATCGAGGGTGCCAAACTTCAAGTCCGTAAGAATTGAGCTGTCCGCTTTCGCGCGGTGCTGCGGCTCAGCTCGCTGCTTTTTAGGCTTGGATTTCGGTTTGGGCGACGCAGGCTCGGCCGGCTCAGTCTTGATTTGACGTTCAGTATCGGCCGAAAATGACAGTCTTCGCAGTAACTTTGAGAAAAAGCCCTTCATGACAGACAACATTCTACACGTCACTGACGACTCGTTTGACAATGACGTGCTGCAATCCGACACCCCAGTGCTCGTTGACTACTGGGCCGAATGGTGTGGACCGTGCAAAATGATCGCTCCGATTTTGGAAGAAATCTCCGGCGACTATGACGCAAAGTTGAAAATCGCCAAACTCGACGTCGATCAAAATCAGGCGACTTCCACAAAATATGGGATCCGCGGGATCCCCACTCTAATGCTATTCAAAGACGGCGATATCGTTGGCACCCATGTGGGGGCTTTGACCAAATCGCAACTCACCGCCTTCATCGACGGGCACGTGTAGCAATTTAGCGCCGCTAAGTGCGGCGCTGAGTTCTCATATTCAGTGCTGGACGGCACTATAGCCCCGTGCTATCGTGCCTTTTGTCTGATTCAAGCAACCCGCCGAATCAGTCTCCCACGCACTCTTAGACCTTTCCATCCAGCAGGTCACGCCCTGCCAGCACACGCGCATTCACGGCTATGATGAATCTCACTGAACTCAAGCAAAAACCTGCCACGGAATTGATCGAAATTGCCGATGGTATGGGCCTCGACGGCGTCGCACGCTCACGCAAACAAGACGTCATCTTCGGCATTCTCAAAGCGCACGCCAAACAAGGCGAAGATATTTCTGGCGACGGTGTCCTCGAAATTCTGCAGGATGGATTCGGATTTCTACGCTCAGCGGATTCGTCGTATCTCGCGGGACCTGACGACATCTATGTTTCACCAAGTCAAATTCGGCGTTTCAATTTAAGGACCGGCGACACAATTTCCGGCAAGATCCGCCCGCCTAAAGATGGCGAGCGCTACTTTGCGCTACTGAAAGTTGGGGAAATCAATTTCGAACCGCCAGAGAAAGCCAAGAGCAAGGTCTTGTTCGAAAATCTCACGCCGCTGTTCCCTCAACAACGTATAACGTTGGAGCTTGGCAATGGCAGTACTGAAGATTTAACCCCGCGTGTTATTGATTTAGCCTCGCCTGTTGGCCTCGGCCAGCGCGGATTAATCATTTCGCCACCGAAAGCCGGTAAGACGATGATGCTGCAAAGCATTGCGCACTCGGTGGAAGCGAACCAACCTGACAGCTACCTCATCGTTCTCCTCATCGACGAGCGCCCCGAGGAAGTCACGGAGATGCAACGCACTGTTCGTGGCGAAGTGATATCAAGCACCTTTGATGAACCCGCCTCGCGCCATGTCCAAGTGGCTGAGATGGTCATTGAAAAAGCGAAACGCCTCGTTGAGCACAAGCGCGACGTGATAATTCTATTGGACTCGATTACGCGTCTTGCGCGGGCTTACAACACCGTTGTGCCCTCATCCGGCAAGGTACTTACTGGGGGTGTGGATGCCAATGCGTTACAACGCCCCAAACGCTTTTTCGGCGCCGCGCGCAATATCGAAGAAGGTGGCAGCCTGACAATCATGGCCACCGCGCTGGTTGACACCGGTTCGCGAATGGACGATGTGATCTATGAAGAATTCAAAGGTACGGGAAATATGGAAATTCACCTTGATCGCAAGATCGCGGAGAAACGTATTTTCCCATCGGTGAATATCAATCGCTCCGGCACTCGCAGGGAAGAGCTGCTGACCAAACCCGACGAACTTCAGAAAATGTGGATTTTGCGCAAACTGCTCCACCCGATGGAAGAAATCGGCGCAATGGAGTTTTTACTGGAGAGGCTTAAGACCACGAAGAATAATGCGGAATTCTTCGACGCCATGAAACGATAGCAACACAACGCTATCGAACTGCGCTCATGACACGCCCATCAGAGCGGTCATTTTTACCTGCCGACGCGACCTTCTGAAACCAACACCAACCTAATTTCACCGAGCTTGCGCTCTCGCTGTCATACCGGCGCGGTAGTGATTACCCCGGTGGCCAAGTTAGGGACCGGCCGGCGAGCACATGCACGTGGATGTGAAACACCGTCTGGCCAGCCCCCGCACCGTTATTAACCACCAAGCGAAAATCCTCAAAACCCGCGTCTTTGGCGATATCAGCCGCCTTGGTCATGCAATGGCCCAGAACTCCTTCATCGCTGGCCTCAGCATCGGAGACCTTCGCTACTGGCTTTTTGGGGCAAACCAGCGCGTGGAAGGGCGCCTGAGGATTGATGTCCATAAAAGCGATGACGGTTTCGTCTTCAAAGAGAATATCCGCGGGGATCTCTCGATCGATAATTTTTTCGAACAGCGTCTTATCCGCCATGTCCTGACTCCCACTAAGGCGATTGGCCTATTGCGCTTGATAATGCTGCATCAAAATGCGGGCCACTTCAGGGCGCGCGAACTCTTCTGGCAAGTCCTCACCGGCGCCCAACATTTCTCGAACCTTGGTGCCTGACAGCAAAACAAAATCTTCCGGCGAATGATCAGGCGCGTCTTTCATCATCACGACCTTGCCGAGCTTTTTCGAAAACGCTGTGTGATCGGCCTCAAAAATCTTTATCAACAGGTCTCCATCGCTGACCTGGTCGTGAAAGATCTGTTGCGCATCAAACGCACCGTAATAGCTACCAACCCCTGCATGATCGCGTCCAACAATGAGATGCGTACAGCCCGCATTCTGCCGAAACACCGCGTGCAGTACCGCCTCGCGAGGGCCAGCGTACAGCATGTCGAAGCCGTACCCCGTTACCATGACGGTATTCTCCGGGAAGTACAGTTCCACCATCTTTCGGATCGCGGCATCGCGCACATCCGCAGGAATATCACCAGGCTTCAACTTGCCCAACAGCATATGAATCAACACGCCATCGGCATCAACGGCGTCCTTGGCCATCTTGCACAGCTCTTCATGCGCGCGATGCATTGGATTTCGGGTTTGAAACGCAACCACCGTCTCCCAACCCGCGCTTTGAATATCTGCTCTGATCTGCGTCGCGGTACGAAACGTGTCCGGGAAGTCGGTCGCGAAGTAACTGTAGTTCAGAACCTCCAGTGGCCCCGATAGCAAAATATTGCCCTGCGCGGTGAACGCTGCAACACCGGGGTGCTCCGGATCGAGAGTTCCGAACACATTTTCAGCGATGAGCAATATCTGTTGCTCGCTAAGGGTTTCGATATTGTCGACCGTTTGCACCGCCATGATGGGCTCCCCATCAACATTAGGATCGCGTAGCGCGAGGCGCTGCCCGGCTTCGATCCCAGCGGGTAATTCGGCGACGAGATTGACACAGGGAACCGGCCACAGCAGCCCGTCGGCGGTGCGCATGGTCTCGGCGATCGAGATGGCATCGGCGAGATTGTGATAACCCGATAAGGGCGTGAAGTAGCCGGCGCCAAGCATTACCGCGTTGGCGGCCGTCGCGGATGAAACGGTAACGGCGGGCAACTCATTGGCTTCATGCAACAGTGCGGCAGCTCTCTCAGTTTCAACGCTGTCCTGCGGTGCGTGCCGGGCTTCGCAGATGCAGACGGCCAGCCCGAGAATGGGTGTGAATGCGCCATCAGCAACGGTGGGGTCGAG
>JBCCEV010000074.1:0-20279 GCA_039030125.1 Pseudomonadota bacterium
ACCTGGGCGCCCCAAAAAGACATCTGGCCCCAAGGCAGCAGATAACCGAAGAACGCTTCGCCCATCAGCGACAAGTAGATGAACATGCCGAGGATCCAGATGAGCTCGCGCGGTTTCTTGTAGGAGCCGTACAGCAAGGCTCTGAACATGTGCAGATAAACGACAATAAAGAAAAATGAAGCCCCGGTTGAATGCATGTAGCGGATCACCCAACCGAATTCGACATCGCGCATGATGTATTCGACAGAGGCGAATGCCGTCGCTGCATCTGGCTTGTAGTTCATTGTCAACCAAATGCCCGTGACAATCTGGTTAACCAGCATCACCAAAGAGAAAACACCAAAGAAGTACCAAACGTTAAAATTCTTCGGTGCGTAGTAACGACCCATATGGTCGTTCCACATCTGAATGAGGGGAAAGCGGTCATCAACCCAGTCGCGCAATCCCGTTAAAGGCTTGACGATTGCGTTCATGCCTCTCCTCCTTCGTCTTCACCAATCACGATGCGGACTTCCGAAGCGAAACGATACGGCGGTACGTCCATATTTTTAGGTGCTGGAACGTTAGCGAATACACGACCGGCGAGATCGAACTTGCTACCGTGGCAAGGGCAAAAGAAGCCACCGGGCCAATCCGCTCCCATCTCATCGGCGCCCGGATCAGGCATGAAAGTCGGCGAACATCCTAAGTGAGTACACAGCCCCACCAGCACTAAATACTCAGGGTTACTGGAGCGCCACGAATTTATGGCGTACTCCGGTTGCACGGATTTGCCGGACTCGGGATCAGAGAGCACCTCGGTGTTCGATTTCAAGGACTCTATTTGCTCGCTGGTGCGGCGTAAAATCCAAACGGGTTTACCACGCCATTTGACCGTGACGCGCTGGCCAGGTTCGAGTTTGGCAACGTCGACCTCAACGGGCGCACCGATGGCCTTGGCCCGCGCGCTGGGTTGAAAAGACGCGGCGAAAGGAATGGCGGCGAAGGCGGCGCCGATCGCCCCGACCACTGCCGCTGAGCCGGTGACAAACCGGCGTCGATTAATGTCTTCTGAGTTGTCGCTCATGCAACCGTTTCCCCGATGATATGGTTGATCTACGCGCAGGGTGGCTTAGAAGATGTCTCATCTATTTTTTTCGTGCCCGTCCGCCAAATAGGTAGGGTGAACCCTCGGTGGCCGTGAACAGCACGCCGCTAGATGAACCATGTCGTGAATTGCGCCTTATTATACGGCATGGCGCGCGTTTGTTGGGCAAAATCGACAATTTCTGATGCTTAATTATGCACTTAGGTGGACTTTTATCGGCCTGCTAATGGCAGGCTTTATCTTGTTGATCGATGAATTTCGCTCATCCTCGCCGCCCGCCGAGCGCGTTGCGAGGGAACCTTCCCAGCCAATTTCCTATGCCCAAGCGGTGAAACGAGCGGCGCCCGCGGTCGTCAGCGTTCGAGCGATGAGCGCGCAGCGGGGATCAAATAATGCTTTAACCAATGACCCGCTATTTCGCGATTTTTTCGACCTCCCAGGACCCAACGAACATTCGGTGCGCGAATCCAGCCTCGGCAGCGGTGTCGCAATATCCACCAGCGGAACAATCCTCACGAATTACCATGTAATCCACGAGGCCCAGTACATTTTGATTTCCACCGAGGACGGACAGACCGCGCAAGCTCGGATCCTAGGTGTCGATCCCGAAACCGATCTGGCGGTTTTACAGGCCGATATCGAGGTCCCAGTGATCGGGATCGGAGATTCCGACGCAATGCAGGTGGGTGACATCGTGCTCGCAATCGGCAGCCCACTTGGGATCGGACAAACCGTGACCCAGGGGATCATTAGCGCGACCGGCCGCAAGCGCGTGGGTGTCAACACCTTTGAGGATTTCATTCAAACCGACGCCGCGATCAATCCCGGGAACTCTGGAGGTGCACTGGTCAACGTCGATGGCGAATTGGTCGGAATCAATACTTTTCGCGCGCGCACCGACGGGATCGGATTTGCCATCCCCACTAACGTTGCGATTCATGTGGCCAATCAGCTCATTGTTGATGGTGAGGTGACACGCGGCTGGCTCGGGATCGAAGCACGGGATTTGACACCAAACATCAGACGTTTCTTACAGACCGATCTTCAAAACGGTGTCTTGGTGCTAGCAGTTCTCAATCGCGGGCCTGCTGACCGCGCCGGGATCCAACCCGGTGATGTGTTGGTTGAGATTGACGGTGACCTTATCGTCGACTCGCGAGACGCAATCGACCGTATTGCGGCGCTAAAACCGGGCGAATCGGTTACCGTTAAGGGGTGGCGCCGCGGTGCCGCATATGAATTGTCGGCAACCGTGATCCGGCGACCGACCGCCCAATAGTGGGGCCGCTAAACCAGGTTCGAGAGGCCTTCGAGAAACTTATCATTCTCTTGGGGCAGACCGACGGTAACACGCAAACAATCCTGCAGGCGCGGATTTGACCCATCCAGTGATTTAATCAACACACCCTGCTCTTTTAAACCTCGATGGACCTCTGGCCCTGCCATTTGGCAGGACTGGAACAAGATGAAATTGGTGCGGCTTGGCCACACGCGAAGATTATCGAACGCTTGCAAACGCGTTGTGAGACGCTCGCGCTCCACACAAATGTGGTTAATCTGATCGGCGAAAACCGATTCATGCTCAAGCGCGAAATTCGCCGCGGCTTGGGACAGGTTGCCAACGTTGTAAGGCATTCGAAGTTTGTCGAAAAAATCAATCCACGCCTGCGGGCCGAACATCATTCCAAGCCGGATCCCAGCAAGGCCGATTTTCGATAATGTTTGGAGCACGAGAAGATTTTCGCGCGACTCGATCATCTGAACTTCTGATCGTCCGTGAAAACGCCAATAAGCCTCATCCAAGACCACGATCCCGGAAGTGGCATCGCAAAGCGCCAGGATATCCTCGATTTTGTAGGCGTTGCCAGTGGGGTTATTCGGACTGGCCACGAACACGATCGCGGGCTTGAATCGCTCAATTGCGCTGAGGGCCGTGTTGAGCGAAATCTCAAAATTCTCTGTCAAAGGCACCCCGTGGTAATCCAAGCCACAGGCCTGCGCGGCCAAGCGGTAAACAGAGAACGTTGGCTCCATACACAACACACCGCCGTTACCGGCGGCGAGACACAGCAAGTGAATCAGTTCATCCGATCCATTACCGATCACAATCCCGGTACCGTCACCAAGGCCCAGCGAGCGCCTGAGCCGGCCCTTTAATTCGACAGCGTGCGGATCCGGATAACGATTAACCTCAACCTCGTCGAGCGCGAGTATCCACGCCTCACGCAGCGTATCTGGAATACTGTAGGGATTTTCCATTGCATCGAGCTTGATAAGGCCCGTTGCATCCTCCACTTTGTAGGGCACCAGCGTTTCAAGGCCCGCACCCGCGAAAGCGTTAATTCGATCAGCTATCGGCACGATTGTTGGCCAAACGGTATTCAGCCGAGCTCGCGTGTGCCGTGAGCCCTTCGGTGCGGGCAAGCGCGGAGGCGGTTTTGCCTAACGCATCCGCCCCGCTCGCGCTGCAGCCAATGATCGATGAACGCTTCTGAAAATCGTAAACACCCAGAGGCGAGGAAAAACGCGCGGTTCCAGCGGTTGGCAACACGTGGTTGGGACCTGCGCAGTAGTCACCCAGAACCTCCGCGGTGTTCGCGCCCATAAAAATCGCGCCGGCGTGTCGAATGTCGTCAAGAAGAGATTGGGGATCAGCAACGGCCAGTTCCAAATGCTCAGGCGCGATGCTGTTGGCCAGCTCGGTCGCGGCGTGCAAATCCGCGACCTCAATTAAAGCACCGTTATCATTAATAGAAGCGGCAATGATATCTTTGCGCTCCATCGATCCAATCAGCGCATGCATCGCCGCCTCCACGGCATCCAAATAATGAGCGTCGGTGGCGATCAGGATCGATTGAGCGTCTTCGTCGTGCTCCGCTTGGGAAAAAAGATCCATCGCTACCCACTCGGGCGGGACCGTGCCATCACCAATGACCAGTATCTCGGAAGGCCCCGCGATCATATCGATCCCGGTGTCACCAAATACCAATGCTTTTGCCGAGGCAACGTAGATGTTCCCCGGCCCAACAATTTTATCTACGCGGGGAACCGTCGAGGTCCCATAAGCCAAAGCCGCAACGGCTTGAGCACCACCAATGGTGAACACCCGATCAACCCCGGCGACGCGCGCAGCGCTCATCACCGCCGGCGATAGTTCGCCGTCCGGCGCCGGCACCACCATCACAATCTCGCCTACGCCGGCAACCTTGGCTGGGATCACGTTCATGAGCACCGACGAAGGATAGGCAGCCTTGCCACCCGGAACGTAAACACCAACGCGATCTAAGGGCGTAATCTTTTGACCAAGTACCGTGCCGTCAGCTTCTTCGTAGGTCCAAGATTGTTGGAGTTGTTTTTGATGATAAATTTCAATCCGCTGGGCCGCAGCGCGCAGGGTTTGCTCGACGTCTTCCTCGGCCCGCGGCGCGCTCTCTAAATCCAATGCTAAGGCAGCCGGATCGGTGAGATTGCGACGATCATATTCATTCGTATAGGACAAAAGCGCGGTGTCGCCTGTTTTACGGACCGCGGCCACTATCTCTCGAACCCGGCTATCGACCGCAGCATCGAGCTCGATGTCCCGCTTTAAAAGCCGAGCCAGCGCCGCGTTAAAGTCGTCGGACGACGCCTTTAGCCGCTGGACTTTGAAACTACTCATGGGTCAGTCACCGTGTTGCTAAGCTCGCCAATCAACGCTTGGATCTGGGCGTGCTTGGTTTTCATCGCGGCCTTATTAACGATCAGTCGTGAACTCACCTCGCAGATGTTCTCCAAGGCAGCAAGCCCGTTCGCTTTCAATGTGTTCCCCGTATCAACCAAATCGACGATTAGATCGGCGAGCCCCACAATCGGGGCAAGTTCCATTGATCCATAGAGCTTTATGATTTCGACTTGTTCACCCTTTGCCGAGAAATACTCGCGAGTGGTTTTTACGTATTTCGTTGCGACCCGGATGCGAGCGCCACTCGCCTTGCGATCGGCGAAACCAGCAACAACGAGCCGGCATCTCGCAATTCTTAAATCGAGGGGCTCGTAATAGTCAGAGCCGTCATGTTCCATCAGGACATCTTTGCCCGCGATCCCAATATCGGCGGCCCCATACTCGACGTAGGTCGGCACATCGGTAGCGCGGATCACGAGTAACTTGATCGGTGCCCGGGTCGTTTCTAATACGAGCTTGCGGGAGGTGTCGGGATCCTCGGTTGGCTGGATGCCGATCGACGCCAGTAGCGGCAGTGCTTGCTCGAATATCCGACCCTTAGAAACCGCGATCACAAAAGAGTCGTTAGCGGCCATTAGCTTGGAACGCGCCGGATCTGCGCGCCTAGGTTAGCAAGCTTTTCTTCGATCATTTCGTATCCGCGATCGATGTGGTAAATCCTATCGACCTCGGTTTCACCAGCGGCAACCAATCCTGCCAACACCAAACTCGCCGACGCCCTCAGATCGGTTGCCATTAACGGTGCGCTCGTCAACCGTTCGACCCCCGTGGTAATCGCGGTATTACCCTCGAGTTTCACCTGCGCACCCATACGCTGCAGTTCAAGCACGTGCATGAAGCGATTTTCAAACACCGATTCAGTGATGGTCCCAGTTCCATCGGCAACGCAATTTAGCGCTGTAAACTGAGCTTGCATATCAGTGGGGAAGCCGGGATAGGGCGAGGTGTGGATATTGACTGCTTTAAGCGAACGCCCCGACATGTCGAGACTGACCCAATCCGGCCCGGTTTCGATTTTCGCACCCGCTTCGGCAAGCTTGGCTATCACTGCTTCGAGTAACTCGGGACGAGTATCTTTAACTTTCACCTTGCCGCCCGTCATTGCGGCGGCGATAAGATAAGTGCCGGTCTCGATACGATCAGGGAGAATATCGAAGTGCGTGCCGTTGAGCGATTCGACACCATTTATGGTTATGGTATCGGTACCGGCGCCTTCGATCTCAGCGCCCATATTGGAGAGGCAATTAGCAAGATCAACGACCTCAGGTTCTCGCGCAGCATTACGGATCGTGGTTCGACCCTCTGCTAAGGTAGCAGCCATCATCAGATTTTCGGTGCCGGTGACGGTGACCAGATCCATCACGAGATCAACGCCTTTTAGGCGTTTCGCGGTCGCCCGAATGTAACCACCTTCGACCACCAGGTCCGCACCCATCGCCGTCAATCCTTCCAAATGCAGATTTACCGGTCGCGAACCGATAGCGCAGCCGCCGGGTAGCGACACATCAGCACGTCCGAACCGAGTCAATAGGGGCCCGAGTACCAAGATTGACGCGCGCATGGTTTTAACCAACTCATAAGGCGCGAAGAAATCCTTGATCGACGTACTATCGACTTCGATGGTCATTTTTTCGTCGACCATGAGTTCCAACCCCATGCGCCCGAGAAGCTCCATGGTCGTGGTTATATCGTGCAGGTGAGGAACATTACCGATCGTAACCGGTCCATCGGCGAGCAAAGTCGCCGCCAGGATCGGCAGAGCTGCGTTTTTAGCGCCCGAGATACGAATCTCGCCGTCCAGCGGCACGCCACCGTTGATGATTAACCTATCCATTTAGAAGAAACCAGGATCTCCCGGTCGGCACAGTCGCGGCCCGGCGCGAAATCTAATACCCGCCAACCGCATGAGTCGAGGGTGACTCAAATTGTTTGAAATTTACTCGCCTTTTCCCAGGCCTCGGGGGTGTAGGTTTGAATAGATAGCGCATGGATTGCACTTTCCATGCTGTCGCCGAGAGTGCCGTAGACCATTTTGTGCTGCTTCACCATCGCCACGCCCTCGAAGTCTGCGGAGATCACCCGGGCGACAAAATGCGATCCGTCGCCATCGACGTGCGCTTGAGCGCCAGGTAGCCCCGCTTCGATCATGGCTTTAATGCTTTCTGGAGTCATTGCTTTGCTGGTTACTCTTGGTTTTTCTGATCAAGCGTATCGATCAACGCTTGCAAACCATCGCCATTGAGAAGCGGCGAGAACGATGCGCGATAGGTTTTCACCAAACTCACGCCGTCTACAGAGACATCGTAAACCTTCCATGAACCGGTCTTGTTGTGGAGGCGATATATCAACGGGATGGATGATCCCGGTGTTGCGATTTCCTGGACGACGGTCGCGGTTGCACCCGAACCGGTGTCTTCGGCCGGCGGATAGCTAATCGCCTGATCAGAAAATTCCAATAAAGCTGTTGCGTAGGTCTTTACCAAGAGCTTTCGAAACTGATCAACGAAAGCCTCCCGTGATGCTTCGTCGGCATCTTTCCAATGAGTTCCCAAGACCCACTGCGACATGATGCCGAAATCAAAATGCGGGAATATCATCTCGGCAACCAAGTTGTACATTTTGTTGGCATCCGAACGTAGTTCGTCGCGCTCGGCGATAACTCTCTCGAGAACCTGTTCAGTGGTGGCCTTCACAACACTGGCTGGATCCGGCAGCGCTGCCTGAATTGAAGTCGCTGCTAATAGTCCACCAATCGCTACCAGAGTTAAAAAACGCTTCATCAAACTACCTCTCCAATACGCCGTGTTTTGTTTTTGACCGCGGCCTACCACCGCTAAATAAACCTGCGTGAGCGCCGCGCGCAATGTAGCACAAAGGGGGTCTGTGGTCTGCGCTCAGGCAGGGGTCCTAGCCACCGAATCTAGCAACTCGACGCGGTAACCATCGGGGTCTTCCACGAACGCAAGAACCCTCGTACCGCCCTTCATCGGGCCTGCCGGGCGCACCACCTTGCCGCCTTTGGCTTCAATGGTCTGACATGCTTTGTAGACATCATCAACTTCAATAGCGATATGCCCGTAAGCATCTCCCAGTTCATAGTCTTCGACATCCCAGTTGTGGGTCAGTTCAAGAACACTCGTATCGCTTTCCTTGCCGTAACCCACAAAAGCCAAGGTGAACCGGCCATTCTCAAAATCGCGCCGACGGAGCAGCTCCATGCCTAACAATTCACAATAAAATCTTAGGGATTGTTCTAAGTTTTTAACCCGCAGCATGGTGTGTAAAAGACGCATGTTTATATTCCGTTCAGGATCTATTCAGCTTCGATCTGAATAGATCGCGCGACCTCGCGAGCACGCTCGCGGGCCTGCTCCACGGAGTCGCCGCGCGCCAAGGCCACCCCCAGGCGTCGCTTGCCATGGATCTCCGGTTTTCCAAATATACGCAGCTCCCTGTCCTTCTGGGCGAGGGCATCACGCCAACCACGATAGGCAATCTTCTCGCCGTCGCCTTGTGCAACGATCGCGCAAGAGGCGCCGATCGAACTGGACACAGGTTCTTTGAGCTCAATGCCAAGAATTGCACGCACATGCAATGCAAACTCCGACAAATCTTGCGAAATCATCGTGACCATCCCGGTGTCATGAGGTCGCGGTGAAACCTCGCTGAAGTAGACTTCGTCGCCGGCGATGAAAAATTCCACACCGAACAAACCAAATCCGCCCAGCGCTTCGGTGACCTTTTCGGCGATAGTCTGGCATTGACCAATGAGTCGATCGCTCATTGGCTGCGGTTGCCAAGACTCTCGATAATCGCCGTCAACTTGGATGTGACCGATGGGTGGGCAAAACAGCGTCCCGCCAGCATGACGCACCGTTAGCAACGTGATCTCGTAATCGAACGCCACGAAACCTTCCACAATCACGCGCCCTTTTCCAGCGCGGCCCCCCTCGACTGCGATCTTCCAAGCCGCATCCGTTTCCTCCGGCTTCGAGACAGTGCACTGACCTTTGCCCGAAGAACTCATAACCGGCTTAACAACGCATGGCGTCCCGACTTCCTCGATCGCGGCGCGGCATTCGTCCAACGAACCTGCGAACCGATAAGGCGACGTTGGAATCGAAAGCTTTTCGCTGGCAAGACGCCGGATACCTTCCCTGTCCATCGTTAGCCTAGTCGCCGTTGCCGTAGGTACCACCTGTACCCCACCCGCCTCAATCTCGATTAAGGTTTCGGTGGCGATCGCCTCGACTTCAGGGACGACAAAATGCGGTTTCTCATCATTAATTACGTTTTTCAGGACTTCACCGTCAAGCATATCGATCACATGTGCGCGGTGGGCAACTTGCATCGCAGGTGCATTGGGATATCGATCGCATGCGATCACTTCAAGCCCTAAGCGTTGTGCTTCGATGGCAACTTCCTTGCCAAGCTCGCCTGAACCCAACAACAACAGCCGCGTCGCGTTAACACGGCCCGGCGTACCAATGACCTCCGATCGATTAGGCGTCCTCACATTCAAACCCCAAAGCCCGCAGCGTGGCCACAGTATTCGCGGCGAAGCCACTGGACGCAAGACGAAAATGGGAGAATTCGTGGCGCAATCCAAACTCCTTGCGTTCGTGATCGAATTTTTCCCTAACGGCGCCGAGCTGCTTAAAGCGTCGCGTGCGTAGAGCTAAATCGTAAGCACGGTTAACGATTGTGTGGACATCCTCGTTGGGAGCGACCGCCAAATCGCTGGCGCTACCATCGCCGGATCCCAAGTTTTGGGAACCAAAATCAAAATATTCACACAGTGAGTTTCCAATCATCTGCGCCGCCCGCTCGCGCGCTTCAATTGTGTAGCCCGCCGCGTGGGGCGTCGCGATATCTGCACAGGCCAACAGCTCTTGATTCACGTCTGGTTCGCCAACCCAGCAGTCGATCGCCAAATAAGCGTGTGGGTTGTGCCCGCGCCAGGCCAGCAGGGCCGCCTCATCGATCACCCCGCCGCGCGCGGCGTTGATCAGTAACACCTCGGGGGGCAAACAATTCACCGA
Organism: Pseudomonadota bacterium; assembly: GCA_039030125.1. GTDB lineage: Bacteria > Pseudomonadota > Gammaproteobacteria > JBCCEV01. The sequence goes on from JBCCEV010000074.1 coordinate 9,851, forward strand.
CTGCCGATTGATGAGATTGACGGTCGGAAATGCGCCCGTAAGGGTCAGCGGCACATGCAAGGTAACAACATCCTGTGCCAGCACCTCGGTGAGTTCAGAGTCGACAAAATTACTCTCGCGCGCCGCACGGATAGGATCGGAAACCAGATAGTCAATCCCAAGCCGATCGAGGCGCTCGATGAGCGCCGATCCAACATGGCCAGCGCCAACGATGCCGAAGCGAAGCTGTTGAAAGTCGCGGCCGCGCCGCGCCGCACAAAGCATCGTTGCGGCAAGTACGTACTCGGCCACCGCCACCGCGTTATTACCGGGGGCGCAAGCGAAACGAATATTGTTTCGCGCTAGGTAATCAACATCGATATGATCGATACCGGCCGTTGTCGAGCCAACAAACTTGATCTTTGTATCAGCCAGCAGCCGCGCGTCCACCTTGGTCACGGATCGAACAATCAGCGCATCACAGGAAGTCAGATCTTGGCGGCGTAGCTTGCGCCCCTCAAACAACTGCACAGATCCAAATGACCCAAAGATACGCTCGATCCCTGAGACATCTCCGTCGACTGCAATCCGAATCATCTTCCTGGAAACTCAGAAAGATAATTCACGATTGTAGGTCGGCTTCGCCCTCTTCCCGTTTGACTGGAATGAGATCCGTGGAACTCACGCCCAAGGCGAGCGCCGCAGTACTCGCGACATAAATCGAGGAGTAGGTGCCGATCACCACACCGACAATAAGCGCCGTCGAGAACGCGTGGATTAACTCACCACCCAAGAAGAACAGCGCGAGTAGGACAATCAAGGTGGTTAATGACGTCATCACCGTGCGTGAGAACGTCTGATTCAGCGACCGGTTTATGATATCAACGGAGCGGCCCTTGCGGACTACTCTGAAGTTTTCCCGGATTCGATCGAAGACCACAACCGTATCGTTCAATGAGTAACCAATGACCGCCAGGATCGCCGCCAATACCGGCAAGTCGAATTCGGTTTGCATGAGCGCGAAGAACCCCAGCACGATCAACACATCGTGTACCAAGGCAGCAATCGCTCCGAGTGAAAACCGCCAAGTGAAACGCACCATTACGTAGAGAAAAATACCCACCAGAGCGTAGAGCATCGCGAGCACGCCGTCTTCGGTGAGTTCCTTGCCAACTTGTGGACCAACGAATTCAACCCGGCGCATCTCGGCGCCCGGCAGCACTTGGAGCACTCGCGAGGATACGTCGGCTTCTTCTAATTCTCCCGTCGAGGCGAGACGAACGAGGACATCGGTCGGTGAGCCAAAATTTTGCACTACCGCGCTTCCGAATTGGGAATCGGCTAGCGCTTGACGGATCGCTTCCAGATCCGGGGGCTGCTGATAGCCAAGCTCAACCAAAGTGCCACCGGTAAAATCGATCCCGAAATTCAGATTTTGGGTGACCAGCGCACTGATCGAAGCTGCAATCAATAGAAACGACAGAATCATCGCGGGCAGGCGGCGTGCCATGAAGTCGAAGCGAATTTTGGTTGCGCCTTGGTCTTTTCTACTCATGACTAAATCGCCAATTTATCCACACGGCGACCACCGTAAATCAGATTAATAATCGCCCTCGTACCGATGATTGCCGTAAACATCGAGGTAGCGATCCCGATTGAGAGCGTCACGGCGAAGCCCTTGATCGGTCCCGTTCCAAAATTCATGAGTACAATCGCCGCGATCAGGGTCGTAACGTTGGCGTCAGCGATAGTCGAGAACGCTTTGTCGTAACCGGATTGGATACTCGCTTGCGGAGAGTTACCGTTTTTGAGTTCTTCGCGGATCCGCTGGAATATAAGGACATTCGCATCCACAGCCATCCCCACGGTCAACACAATTCCGGCAATACCCGGCAAGGTCAGCGTCGCTTGTAGCATCGATAACACGGCCACGATTAACACCAAGTTTGTCGCGAGTGCGACATCAGCCACAAGACCAAAGACGCGATAGTAGAACGCCATGAAAATGAGTACTGCAACAAATCCGATCACAACGGAATCAAATCCGCGATCGATGTTCTCCTTGCCGAGATTGGGTCCAACCGTGCGTTCTTCGACGATTTCAATGGGTGCCGCCAGGGCACCCGCGCGCAATAGCAGCGCTAGCGTTCGGGCTTCTTGCGGCGAATCCAAGCCCTCGATTTGAAACTGCTTGCCAAGCTCTGAACGAATGGTGGCGATATTGATGACTTCTTCGACGCGGCGTCCCTGGCGTTGCTCAATGTAAACAACCGCCATGGGTTTACCGACTTCTTCGCGGGTTGCGCGCGAGAACTGACGAGCACCTTTGCCGTCCAACGTGATCTGAACAATTGCGCCACCATCACGGGTATCGAAAGTCTGACGGGCGTTGATGATCGAGTCGCCGGTAAGCATGACCGTTTTTCTCAGCAATACGGGTCCGCCGTCACGTTCGTAGTACAACTTTGAATTTACGGGGGGCCGGCCGGTTTCGAGAGCGGCCGATACGTCGCCTTCAACATCAACCATTCTAAACTCTAGAGTTGCGGTCGCTCCGATAATGAGCTTCGCGGCAGCCGTGTCCTCGACGCCCGGTAGTTGAACGATGATGCGATTGCGCCCCTGCTGCTGAATGACAGGTTCGGCCACGCCCAAAGCATTAACACGGTTTCTCAAGGTCGTGAGATTCTGGCTAAGTGCAAGCTTACGAGTCTCCTCCATGCTTTCTTCTTTAATAGCGAAGACCGTGGCGCTGGCGGTTGTATCAAGTGCCGCGGGTTCGAAGAGATCTTCAAACTGCACGCCGACGAGCTGTCGCGCCTCTTCTAGTGCCTGCGGGTTTAGGAATTCAACGCGGATCTGATCCTCTGGTGTCGCACCAATCGAGCGGTAGCGTAGCTTTTCCTCTCTAAATGCCGAACGCAGCTCTGAGGAAAACCGCTCCGCCGCTTGCTTGCGAACGTTGTTCATATCCACTTCCATCAAGAAGTGGACACCACCACGTAAATCGAGCCCCATGTACATCGGCTTGCCGCCGATGTCGGCGAGCCATGGTGGTGTCGCCGGCGCCAGGTTTAATGCCAGTGTAAATTGGGTGGGATCGAGATCGTTTTCGAGCACTCTCTTTGCCGCTTCACGATCTTCGACGGTATTGAAACGCATCAATAAGCGTTCACTCTCGAGGGTTACGCTTTTCGTGCCAATACCCGCTTCGTCCAATGTGTTGTTGATGGTTGCCTCAAGTGCGTCATCGATCGCTAGGCCGCGATTCGAAGAAAGCTGCAACGCTGGATCAGTCCCAAAGACATTCGGCAGCGCGTAAAGCACCCCAACGGTGAGAACACCGATCACAAGAAAATAGCGCCACAGAGGGTATTGGTTCATTGGCCTGTTACTTACGTTTCAAATTGCAACGCTACATGCCCTTAACGGTGCCCTTGGGCATCACCTGGGCAATCGCGCGCCGTTGCACTTTGACTTCGATGCCTTTGGAGATTTCCATCTTGATGAAATTCTCGCCAACCTCGGTGATACGCCCGAGTAAACCGCCGTTGGTCACCGCCTCGTCCCCTTTGGTCAAGGCGTCGACCATTTTGCTGTGCTCTTTCTGTTGTTTCATTTGCGGTCTTATCAGGAAAAAGTAAAAGACCACGAACAACACGATGAGCGGCAGAAAAGCCGTGAATCCGGGTTCCCCGGGAGCCGCAGCATGGCTGTCGGCTAAGGCGTTAGAGATGAAGAATGTCATGAGCGTTTTCTAAGCTGCCAACCGCCAATTATGACATAAGGGCTCACCGTACCGACAGCTAAGCCCGGTTTCCGTCGATAGCGAGGATCTGTTTCTGGAACCGTTCAAACTCGCCCCGCACGATGCTCTCGCGCGCGTGCGCCATCAGCGTTAGATAGTAAGCTAGGTTATGAAGCGTGTTTAGGCGCGATCCCAAGATCTCATTTGTCCGGTCAAGATGATGCAGGTAGGCGCGCGAGTAGTTTCGGCAGGTATAACATTCGCAAGCCGGATCGAGTGGACGGTCAGCCCGGCGATGCTGAGAATTTCGAATTCGAATGACACCTTGGGAAGTGAACAAATGGCCATTGCGAGCGTTGCGGGTTGGCAGCACGCAGTCGAACATATCGATGCCCGAACCAATCGCGCTCACTAAGTCGCCCGGCGTTCCCACTCCCATGAGATAACGTGGACGATCGACGGGTAGGAGCTCAGCACTGAGAGCCGCTATGTCACGCATTTGTTCCTTGGACTCTCCAACTGATAGGCCACCGATGGCGAAACCTGGAAAGTCGATATCAACGAGGGCAGCGGCAGATTGACGCCGCAATTCAGGGAACATCCCGCCTTGAACGATGCCAAACAAGGCGCCCTGCGAATCGGCATGGGCGGCCTTGCTTCGTGCCGCCCAACGCAACGAGAGCTGCATCGAATCGCGAGTCTGTTCTAAAGTCGCGGGGAACGGCGTGCATTCGTCGAATACCATCACCACGTCAGCGCCGAGTTCGGTTTGTACCGCGATTGATTTTTCAGGCGACAAAAAAACCTCGTCGCCATTGATAGGCGATCTAAATGTAGCCCCTTGCTCGGAAACCTTACGGACCGCGCCGAGGCTGTACACTTGGAAACCACCGGAATCGGTCAAGATCGGGCGGCGCCAATTCATAAACTGATGGAGTCCCCCTAGTTCCGCAATGAGATCGCTGCCGGGACGCAGCATCAAGTGGTAGGTATTGCCTAAAACGATGCGAGCACCCAACGACTCCAGTTCCTCTGGCGTCATTGCTTTCACCGTGCCGTAGGTACCAACCGGCATGAAAACGGGCGTCGGCACAATTCCGCGGTCGAAGTGTAGAGAAGCGGCCCGCGCCAAACCGTCTGTTTTGGTTAACTCAAAACGCATCCTTGCTCCGTTCTAACCACATCGCATCGCCATAACTGTAAAACCTGTAGCGGTTGGTGATCGCGTGTTCGTACGCGCGCTTGATCCTCTGCCATCCACAGAAGGCACTGACCAAAACGAGCAAACTCGTTTGCGGCAGATGAAAGTTCGTGATTAAGGCATCAACGATGCGAAACTCAAATCCCGGCGTGATGTATAAATCGGTCTCGCCCTTAGCTATAGCCAACTCACCTTCACTAACGCTGGATTCCAACGCCCGTAAACTGGTCGTGCCCACAGCGATAACCCTCCCTCCCGCACGCCGAGCGGCGTTGACCACCGCGGCCGTGTCGGCGCTGATTTCGAAGCGCTCACTATGCATTTTGTGGTGCCGGACATCTTCTTCTCTAATCGGCTCGAAAGTTCCCAGACCAACATGCAAGGTGATCGTTGCAATGGAAACGCCAAGGTCGTGAACACATTGAAGCAATTGTTGATCAAAATGCAGGCCGGCGGTCGGTGCCGCCACGGCTCCCATTTCTGCGGCGAACACCGTTTGATAGCGATCGCTGTCCACTTCGTCATCGTCGCGCTCTATATAAGGCGGGAGCGGTACGCGCCCGAATTGCTCGAGCAACACATCGCAAGATTCGATTCCGCTGATTTCAACTAAGAAGAATCGAGCGCGAGTTTCTTTTACGGTAAGACGTACCGTCTCACCGATCACGAGTTCGCCGCCTTCTTTAACCTTTTTGCTGGTTCGGATCTGCACGAGCATGGTGTCCTTTGAAAGGATCCGCTCGACTAGGATCTCGGCGCCGCCGCCGGTCCGCTTTCGTGCCATCAAACGCGCCTTAATGACCTTGGTGTTATTGATCACAAGGACATCGCCGGCGTGAAGCAAAGTCGGTAAATCCCTAAAGTAATGGTCGCGGAGGCGATCGCGGTGCACTTCCAATAACCGTGAGTCCGACCGCCGCACGGAGGGCTGTTGAGCAATGAGTTCGGGCGGTACCCGAAAATGAAAGTCGCTGAGCTTCAAAATTGGTGGGATAGATGGACCAGAGTCGATCTTTAGTGAAGCTTTCCCCTATACTCCGGGACCCTCACGGCGCCGGGATGGCGGAACTGGTAGACGCGCCAGACTCAAAATCTGGTATGGGTAACCATGTGTGGGTTCGAGTCCCACTCCCGGTACCAAGGCACTGCGGGCGAGAGCCCCAAGATAGGCCCTGGGGAAACCAAATCGCGGGTTTTACTGAGTGCGCGGTTTCGGTTTGCCGATCACGATTTGCTTCCCGTCTCTCAAGAACCGGCGAGCGTTCATTTCCTCGGCAAGTTTCGTTGCGTAGGTTGTAACTTGCTCCTTAGTTCCCGAGCGAGAACCTGTCACAGGTGCGTAGCCCCCTTCGATGATGTACCGATGCCAAACACCGCGCCCGTCGACCGAACGAATGCGTTCGACCTTAGTCAGTCGGTAGAGCGGATCGGCGTTTTTCCCCCGAGCTTTGTCGAGTTTTTTCGATTTAGACGTAACAGCCATCGAGCTGTCCTCCTTGGGCCATTGTTGTACTTCTCGCGCATTAATTGTCCTGGGCCTCAACGCGCATACATGCGGATTGGCGAAGATCCGCTCGCACCACCGGCTGGTGAGTTGAAGCTAAACCAGAAACTTGCGGTTAGATGGATGTTCCCGATTTGGAAAATCCGATCCCCTCAGCGCAATGTGAAATACTACCAGATCGTGGCCCCGTTCGGGAGTTCGGGTCCCTCCGGCGCATGATCGGCCGCCGCGTGGGGAAACAAAAATCTCCCGAACTTCGTCTAAATGATCTGAACTTGCTCCGAAATTTTGCGAATTGGTCTTATCTGGGTAAATCGTCGCCGAGCATACCGGTAAGTACGTTCAATGTGATGCGCGCAACATCGTTATCGCCGTCGTTCCAGGGCAAAGCTTGACCCCAAGCGATCGAGCCGGTCCCAAAGACGGCCCCACCATTGCGGGTTTCGGTGAAGGTGACATCACCCCGGATTTGGTAGTCCTGGGTACCCCCTAAGCCACGGATGTTGAACATAATTTCTTCAACCACGTGGGGATAATTGTCGGAATGCCCCTCTGAACACGCTAACAAGTAGGTATTTGGCGGAGTGCCCCAGCTTAAGTCGTAGCGATCGAGTTCAATGCCAGCCGCCCCGCCCAAAGCCAAACCGTCATGACCAAAAGTCTCGGCCTCAACGCCTGCAAAAATCCACGCAACTTTGGGATCTTCGGCATCCGGCAATTTTCTGTAGGGCTTGGATTCATCCATGCCCTCACTGGTAAAACCGAGGCCTACGGTTTTATGTGGCGGGCGCGCGCGGTCGCGCCAAATACCGCCTTTCTCACCGCTGCTCGCCATGTAGTGCTCGCCCGGAGCCGCCATCCAAGCGCGCGACCCTGCATTCAACTTGCGCACTTCCATACACCAAGGTTCTTCATCCCTGAAAGCAACACTCCAGTAATAGCCGTTAGCCCCCAGGTACATCACCCGCCCACCGCTTTCCAAGTACTCCTCAGTCGCATCCAGCATCGCGGTCGAGTAATACTCACTGTGAGTCCCATTGATCACGACGCGATAGGGCGATAAACACGCAATACCATCGCGATGCAGGTCTTCGTCGGTGATTACATCGAATTCATATGGCGAGTTTTCCAACCACCAGATAATTGAAAGATCGGCCGGAAATTGCCAGGGCACCCCGGTTGAGGCCATTCGGTGCTTGGGCCTAAGTCCCATCACGGGCCGTCGGTAAGACGAATAACAAACACCCGCGCCGTCGTTGTGATGATCATACGTTGAGCGGCCCCATTCCGGGTGGCGGCCGAGTAGAAAATCCCAGTCGTAATAAATCAAAGGATGCGCTGTGAGGAGTTCAACGCCGGGTGAGTCGAGGACGAAATGCTCGTTGGCATACGCGAGATAACTTGCCGTTGGCATTAGCATCGCGACCTTGGCCTGCGGCGTCGCTGGACGGACGAAAAATACCAAATGATCTTCCAGATCCCCGGCTCTTAAGCGGGCGGCGTACACGCCGCTCTTGAGATCGTCTGGGATCGTCCAAGCCACCGTCGGTTGCCACCCACAGTCGATGATGGCATCGCTGTGAAAGTACACGCCGCCATATTGTTCGGGTGCCAAGCGAAAGCAATCATCTCGGCCACGCCAGTTGTAGCCGGTCATCGCGCGCACCGGTCGATTGTAGGCCCGCGCGTGAAGTTCATAGGCCCCCATGTCTTGGATCACATCGCCAATACCACTCGCGCTATAACCCGCGCTGGTATCCCAATAGGCAATGACATCTTGAGCCAACCCGTTCTCAATATGCTGTTCGATGACATCAAGGGGATGGGCATTGAGGAGAACGCCTGAACGGTCGATTTTTCCGTCGAACAAACACCCGATTTCTCCATCATTTTCGATCCCTGACCACAGAAAAGAATGCTCAGTGGAAACCAGGGTGATGTCACATTCCGCGAGGGTTTGGGTGCCATTTGGATCGATGACCGCCGGCGACAAATGGCTGTTGTAGTGACTTACCACCGGTTTGACATGCAAAGTGACCTGACCAGTCTCGACATCACAACGGGCAACTAGCAGATACCAAAGTTTCGCTGCGAGTGGCTCGCTGACCACCGCGACCGTCCGTTGCCCGTCACCGAGCCAAAAACGCGGGCGGCCGGAGGCGTCGAGTTCAAGACCGTAGCCCGTCTGATGCGCTTCAGACCAGCGCGTAAGAATCGCCTGACGTCCAGAGCCGGGCCTGGTCGGCCAGATCATGCTGTAGAGGGTAAAGCTCGTTTGGAGATTGAGATGCCCTTGCGGATCATCCACTACCGCATAGTTACCGGCTTGCACGGATTGCAGCTTTACATCGATTGAGCCATTACAGCTCGCTTGGATCGCTTGCTCGATAAAACCGGGACCGCCTTCAGATTCATCACCGTGAATAATCCTGACAATATCCAACTCTGCCCGGTCCACGCCTTCGCCACTAATCATGAACTCAACGCAATCACCCTGACGGCAACTCAAAGTATCGCAATAACCTGTGATGTACTTTTGAGTCATGAGGCTCTCCGCCCGAAAACTTTCGCCAGGTTTAGCAGAAATACCTCATGCATTGCTTCATCTTTATCAGTGTAGATCTGATCGCTTACTACCTGGGGGCCCGCTTCGGCATCAACTGGAAGATGAATGATTTGATATTCGCGACACGAGCGTTTGGCGTATAACCCGTAATAAGGTGGACTGCGCAGAAAGTTAAGGACTCGCTCCAATGCATCGCTATGCTGCCCTAGTGGCTGCGCGTGGTGCTCGGCGATCAAATCCTCGGTGATTAACGGCCGGAGATCTTCTAGTAGCCGCCGCTTGAAGCGCTCCATCACCAACCGCTGTCGATCTGTGGGTGTGGGCAAGTTAGTCATTGTTATTCCCCTGCGTATTACGGAGGGAAGTATATGCTGAGGACCGAAAAGCTCACCACAAGATAGGGGCGCGGGATCTAGCGCTCAAGAATCTCTGCCCGCTGAGTCAGCAATGATCGATAAACTGAGAGTTGTCCGGCACAACGCGCGAGATTGTGCGCCCCGGCAGAATGGAACCGGCTACTATCCCAACCAAAATATCGTTCCCGAAGAGCATCGCAGGCGAAGCGCCCGGCCAACTCAAGGTAGATGGTGGCCGTCGCGTCTAACACCTGCTCCATCGTTTGATCGAGCTTCGTCTTTTGCTGGTAGGCATCCCAAGCCGCGATAAAGATGTCGGCTCGAAAGTGCGCCGTGGGATCATCTTCCAAGCCGGAAGCACTCCACGAGCGAAACGCATCACCGATTTCTCCTGCCAAGGATGCGACGCCAACAGTATCAAGGTCGATTAATGCGACAACTTCTGGAGCGTTTTTTTTGAACAGCACATTCGATACCTTTGGGTCGCCGTGAACCGGCTGCTGGATATCGAAGGTCTCAGACTTCCAGCATCGTTGCGCCGCAATGAATTCGTAGTACGTCTTTACCGCGCCGAAATTTTCATGATCTTGGTGATTTGAGAGCGCCAGCCTTAACGCTTCAAAATGTCGATAAAAGACATGAACCGGATCACGCAAAGCGCGCAAGTCTGTACCCGAATCTGACAACGCCATGTGAAAGTCGGCAAGCGCAACGCTTGCCGCCGCCGCATGATCAACATCCGGCATGACGTCAAAAGCTTCACCACCGAGATCGTCCATCAGTCGCCAGTTACGGCTATTGACCTTGACCGCCAACTCGCCGCTAGGCGCTGGAATAATGCTGATACTAGGAAGGCCTGCTGCCTTCATCTTATCGGCGACGGTCTGGATGTTGCGGTTCACCGAACCTGGGAACATTGGATTTAAACACTGCAAGATGTACCGCTCGCCGCCTTCGGCAATTATCCTAAAGGTGCGATTAATAAGGCCGCTGGGCACCACTTCAATGGAAAGCGCGGTGATGCCGTAGGCGGCTACGACGGCGTGCACATCACGAAATTTTTCCATGGCATCAC
>JBCCEV010000075.1:0-20175 GCA_039030125.1 Pseudomonadota bacterium
CCGTAATGGCCGTAATCCGCCGGCCACCAATCTTGTGAATGGGTCATGATTGCCTCGATATCTTGCTTCACGAGTTCCAGATCAAGGCTCTTGAAAGCGCCCGCATAGTCGAAATCCGCGCCCAGCGGGTTGGATTCTTCCGCATGTTGGCGAAGCGGGCTGAGATCGAGGTGCTCGGGCCACCAAAAGCGATTGGGGGTAGGCGTTGTCTCGGCAGCGGCCGCTAATGCAAGGAGGAAAGGCGCAATAAATGCGATTAGAGAACGAAGCTTGAGTGGCATGGGTAAGTCCTCCACCGATCGAGCAATCGGGTTGTTTTTAGGTTTGGAGGAATATCCTTGCTCAGGACTTAAAACGGAAATTGAAAATTTGAATGGTGACGATAGGTTTTTTCTAACGAGGAGGCGCGCCACCAAACGAACGTCGTAATGACTGCATTGACCACCAGAAATGGCGGTCAGAGAAAGCCCCGTCAGACTAGAGCATCGTAAGCATCTTTGCCGCCCCGGTGACGGATTCGGACAAACCCGAGTACATCGATTCGCGATTCACGGCCGCGAGGTTACAGCTCACCCCCGCAAACCCCATGTCTAATATGGCGCGTATTTGCTCGGCGCATTGCGCCGGCGTACCAACAACGGCGAACGCGCGCGCGAGTTCATCATCGATCAACTCGAGCATCTCGGGGGGGTCATAGCGGTTGAGATCGAAGTACCAGCCTTCTGCGCGCCGCAGCGACTTGAGAATGAGATCCCGGCGGTCCGCCTCAATCGGTGGTCCGGCATCTCCCAGTATTTCTAGGTAATGGGCGGCGAAACGCTTGACGCTGTTGATAGCAAGCTGTCCATCGTCAGAGATGCACAACGTCACGCGTGCCATCATTTCAATTGTTTTCGCTTCGCGCCCAGCCACCGCGCTGCCTTCAGCAAGCCACGCGCGATAGGTTGCCGTGAGATCTGGGGTAAGGTAGCGCGCGCCGACCAACACCCTATCGGCAAGCTCACCGGCGAGCCGCATCATGCGAGGGCTTCGCGTCCCGATCGCGATCGGTACCGGCACGGTTGGTGGACGATCAAGTCGCGCACCGTGGACAGTGATGTGTTGGCCATCGTAGACAACTTCATCGCCGTTCAGAAGCGCGCGTAGCACGGTGATTGTTTCCCGCAATGTGCTAACCGGCCTGGGGTAGTTGATATCGAAAGGCTCCAAACCCGCGCCCACACCGAAACCAGCGAAAGCGCGCCCTTTTGAGACCTCCTGCAAAGTGGCCAGAGCGGCAGCGTGAACGCTGACATGACGCGTGTAAGGGTTGGTGACCATGGCGCCGATCTGAATGCGCTCGGTAGCGGCAGCAATTAGCGCCTGGAGCTGATAGGTGTCTTGCCAAAGGGCAACACACGAAAGTCCGAGCCGGTGGAAACCGGCTTGCTCAACGGCTCGGCCTAAGCGCACAGCGTCATCGGCATGCATTCCGGGAGTGATTTCGGCTTCGAACACGGGCTCTAGCATGGCGCTAAATCTCCGTGTCGCCCCGCAAGAGGCGTTGCGCAATGGTGCGGTTCAAGATCTCATTGGTGCCATCGGCGATGTTGATGATACGCAGTGTATGCCAGGCCTCGGTCAACCCGACTTCGTTCGTCAAACCCATTGCACCGTGCGTTTGCATTGCTCGATCAACGGCCTGGTAGCCGACTTGTACCGAGTAGGCTTTCGCCATGCTGAGCTCTTTAATCGCGGGGTGCCCTTGATCGAGTAAGGTGGCCGCATTGAGGCCCATTAAGTGCGCGGCATGAAGCGCTGTCGCGCTCTGGGCAAGTGGGAAACTCACACCTTGATACTGGCCAATCGTATTGCCGAAAGCCTCACGGGTGTTCGCGTACTCCAACGCCAGTTCCAAAGCCCAACGGCCATACCCGACAGCACGAGCCGAGTTGTAAATCCGCCCCAGGGAGACGCCGTAGAGCGCGGCGCCGAAACCTTCGTGCAACTCACCAACCAGTTGCCAGGGTTCGACAAAGATGTCTTCCAATACCGTTTCCGTCTCATCGCCACCGATGTGGCCGAACAGTTTGACGACGCGCTGGACATGAAAACCTGGGGCGTTGGTAGGAACAAGAAAAGCGCTGATCCCGCCTTTTTTCCTTGCCGCGCGCTGTGCGTCGGTGATTGCGAATAGCACGCAATAATCAGCGACCGCGGCATTGGTCGTCCAGATCTTGCGGCCGGTGATCCGCCAGCCGTCGCGCTCGGGCGTCGCGCGGCTTTGGATCATTGACGCGTCGGAGCCGGCATTCGGCTCGGAAAGCCCAAAGCACATGGAAGTCGCACCGCTCATCAGCCCCGGCATGACGCGCTCGCGCGCTTCCTCGGTCACTTTCTCCAACAAGCGGCTGGGCCCAAATGCCCAGTGTGCGAGCGCATAAAGCATGAGCCACTTTTGCGGGCCGCAGCGATGAAACAACGCCTCCCATGCCGCGTAGTAAGCAAGATGCCCCAGTCCCGAGCCACCCAGGGCTTCGGGTGCGCACATCTGATAGAAGCCGGCTGACGCGGCCGCCATGCGAACTTCCCTGATCAGCGCCACGACCTCATTGCTCAAACGGCCGTCTGCGGCATAGCGTCGGCGCTGATCCTCAAGCAATTCGTGATGCTGCTCATGGCGAGGTATGACCTCGTGTTCGGCAAAGGCAACAATGCCGTCGCGCGCGGCGGCCACTTCATCGGGTAAAGGGTTTGCTATCGCCCCCATCAATACGCTCTACAATCTTGCGTCGAAGAGATTATTTGAAGTCCCGGATATTAACGGATCACAAGCCCTTTGCTGCAGGACGAGGTCATGACACGTAAGACTAAAAACGCCCACCCACATCTCGACTGGGCCCACCTTGAATCCAATTACGACGATGACGCCGGCTTAATACTGTTTCGCAAACGCATCGATCGTCTGCGCAATCCGCGCAATAACAAAGAATTCGATCGGCTCGTGCTTGAATCGGGTGACTGGGTCAATTTGGTAGCGCTCGACGGCGAGCGCCGCTGCGTGATGATCCGTCAATACCGCTTTGGTGTCGGATACGCGACATTGGAAACTCCGGGCGGGATGGTCGACCCCGGCGAAAACTCAGGGGCTGCCGCCCAGCGCGAGTTGTTCGAGGAAACCGGCTACCGATCGGACCATTGGACATACCTCGGCGCGGTCGAACCCAATCCCGCGATTCACAACAATCTTTGCCACCATTGGCTGGCTGAAAACGCGATTGCAGAAACACCGCCAGAGCCCGAAGAGGGGGAGCTTATCGAGGTGGCTCTGATGAATGAGGACGCGGTACGCAGAGCCGTTCAAAACGGTGAAATCAAACATGCCCTCGCGCTGTCGGTATTGTCGCGCGTCTTTGCACTATGGCCTTTGCCTTATCGGCACGAGGATTAGCCGCAGCGCGTCCAAACTAGCCTGGGATGCGTATACTTTGCCATGCTGTTTCCAACGCAAAATACGCAGCCTCTGTTTGGTGTCGGTTTTTTCGCCGCCGCGGAATTGATGCCGGCACACGAGTTTGCCAAGGCCGTCGAAGAGCGCGGGCTCGATGCGGTGTTCCTTCCCGAGAATAGCCATATTCCGCTGAGCCGATCGCGCCCCACGCCCGAGAAAAATATCGACATCGATCGGCTCGCGCGGTTCCAAGACCCGTTCGTGGCCCTCTCCGCCTGCGCGGCGGTCACCGATCGGATCCGCTTGGGGACCTGTGTGTGTTTGTTAACCCAGCGGCGGCCAGCAGTGACGGCCAATACCATTGCCTCACTCGATCGCATCTCTAATGGGCGGGTGACCTTGGGGGTCGCCGGTGGCTTTATTGCCGAAGCGATGGCTAATCACGGCTGTGAATTCAAAACACGCTGGCGAACGGTCCGAGAACGGACCCTCGAAATGCGCGCTTTGTGGAAGGAAAACAGCATGGCAACGACCTTGCCACTGCAGGCGAGCGGCCCACCGGTTCTGATTGGTAGCAATTCAAAAAAAGTGCCACATCGCGTTGCGGCTTACGCCGATGGCTGGCTGGCGAGAACCGAGATCTATCCGAGCGACCCGGTCAAGGATCTCGAGGATGCCTGCGATATGGCTGAACGCCCGCGAGCGGAAGTCTCGCTGACCCTGGTTGCGGCGCCGCATGATGTTGAGGCATGCGCCAACGCGCTCAACAATGGCTACGACCATATTTTATTCGGCGCTCAGGCAGACCGGGCTGAAGACCTGTTAAACACGCTCGATCGACTCGCCGAGGTGGCTACCCGAGCGCGACGGCTGGTTTGATTACGCAGGCGACTGGGCTTGACCTCGAATTAAGCGAGGCACCCCAAGCAGCCATCTTTGATAGGAGCTTTGGTTCAATCGAAGCGGGTCCACGTCCCGACTCACGTCGCATTTTCCGAGCCGCGAGATCGCAAAAATGCGTAATATCGTTCTTGTAAATGCCCGAGCACGATTGCGCCCGACTCGGTTGCTGGGCAAGCGGCACCAAAGGCCTAGGTTGCTCTACTTTGCATCACTGCCATTTTCCTGATGCCGGGGCACACCACGCCTGCTTAGGAAAATTCAAAGCCTTCATAGCCTTTAGCCGCTACCTCGTTACACAAGTTGCGATAAGTGCCAAACCCTCCGATGTAGGGTAGAAACACTCGCGGCTTGCCGGGAATGTTCGCGCCCAAATACCAGGAGTCGACCTGCATAAACAGCGTATCGTTGGCCAACTGCTGAACGTGCTCACCCCAGCTTGTCTCCGAAGCCTTGTTCGGCTCAACGGTGGTCTTACCAGCCTCGCGCATATGTTGGATGCAATCGCAGATCCAATTCATGTGCTGCTCGATGGAGGTCGGCATATTACCCAGCACCGAGGGACTGCCCGGTCCTGTGATCATGAACATATTAGGGAAACCCTCGCACGCAACGCCCAAATAAGTTTGCGGCCCTTCGGCCCATTTATCCTTCAAGGCCAGCCCCCCGCGCCCGCGAATATCGATGCGCGTGAGCGGACCGGTTAAGGCATCGAAACCGGTTGCGAAAACCAACATGTCCAGCTCATGGGTTCTATCTGTCGTTTTAACGCCGTTCTCTACGATCGACTCAATTGGAGTCTCGCGCAGATCGACCAAGGTTACGTTCTCGCGATTAAAAGTCTCAAAATAACCTTGATCGAGCGGCAACCGTTTCGTCGCGATGGGGTAGTCTTTGGGGACCAATTTTTCGGCAACTTCCGGATCCCGGACGGTTTCGCGAATTTTGTTCCTGACAAAATCGGCGGCGAGATCGTTCGCTTTGCGATCGAACACCAGGTCGGGATAGCTGCCAAACATCCACTCGAAGCCGCCTTTATCCCAGTCGGCATTCAATTGCACTTGAACCGCCTCGGGTGATTGATCCAAGGCGTTTTCGGCCTTGAAATCGTACGGCTGCCCGATAGTCGACCAGCGGCAGAACTCGCGAATGTCTTTGATATTCGCCTTGAGCTCCGCGACACGCCGCGGCGACAGTTCGTGATTGCGGGCCGGCACGCTAAAGTTTGGCGTGCGCTGAAAAACCGTTAGATGCGCGGCGCCCTCGGCAATGATCGGGATTGATTGGATCCCGGAGGAACCGGTTCCAATCACGCCAACGCGGTGGCCGGAGAAGTCGACCGCTTCATGCGGCCACTCGCCGGTGTGGTACCAGGGTCCGGTGAAGCGCTCGCGTCCTGGAATATCAGGTAGCTGGGCGGCAGAAAGGCAGCCGACCGCGGTGATTAGGTAAGCCGCGCTAACCCTTTTGCCGTTTTCGGTTTCAACGATCCAGCGGCCGCTACCTTCATCGTAAACTGCGCCTGAAACGCGGGTTGAAAACTCGAATGCAGAGCGTAAATCGAAACGCTCGGCGACATGCTGTAAGTAGCGAAGAATTTCCTCTTGCAGGGGAAAACGCTTGGACCACGTCCAATCTTGTTCCAAGTCATCATCAAAGCTGAATGAATAAACCCACGACTCGGAATCAGAACTCGCGCCTGGATAACGGTTCCAATACCAGGTCCCACCGACATCACTGCCACGCTCGAACCCCTGATAGCTAAGTCCCATTTCGCGCAATTTAAAGATCGCGTAAAGTCCGGCGAAGCCAGCGCCGATCACAACCGCGTCGACGTCTTTCTTAATTGCTTTTGACATCTCGTTTATCCCGTTCTAACTCGTGCCTTACTCCAGGCGTTCGATTGTTAATACAAAATGGTTCCTGGCCCCAAGCCTAATGCCTGGCTGCCAAACGCAGTTGCATTGTTATCCAGATCGATGATCGCGTGATGCGACATCGTCTCCAAGTTTCGCTTTAAGCCGAGTAGCGGGGAGCGCTCGTAAACCGCATTCGCGCCCGCGGCATCGAATAAACGATCAACAGCCCGCCGACACAAAGCCATCGCATAGCTGCCGCGCAGCTTCAGCGCCAAACGCGTTTCAATATCGAAATCCGAGTGCTGCGCGCGGGCATTTTGATAGCAGGCTCGGATTTCGCGAACCAGCAATTCAGCGGATTCAAGTTCCGCCCATGACTCGCCAACACGCGCCTGCATGGTGGTCTTTTTGGCCTTCGATGAACCGTCGTACTTATCACACCGGTCGCGCGTGAGATCGATAAACTCCTGGTAGAAACGGTTTGCTACCGCCAATACCGGACCGGTTAAAAAGAATGTGAGCGTGGTGAGAACCGGAAACGAGTAAGTGAAGTCGGTATCTTTATCGCCATTGGGATTCCCCGTTTCAAATAGGTCACCGGTGGCCACAGCGCGATGATTCGGAACAAATACATTGTCCAACAAGATGTCCTTGCTGCCCGTGCCACGCATGCCGAGCGTATGCCAAGTGTCGTCAATAGCGTATTCGCCATGCGGGACCAAGACATGAACGTGTTTGGGATCCTCACGCGTCGAATTTGTTTGCGTGGCCCCCAGCATCATCCACCGTGCGTGGTCGCATCCTGAAGCGAATGCCCAACGACCTGAAACTTTAAACCCGCCTTCGACCGGTTCGGCACTACCCGCGGCGGCCAGGGAACCGGGTAGAAACGTATCGGGATCAAGGGCCGCCAATTCGTCCTGCGCTTCAGGGCGGTACTTACCCAGCATCCACGTGTGAGCGCAGGTGACTGTATACACCCATCCCGCCGCGGGGCTGCCATGGGTCAGGGCGCGGCAAATCGCCTGCAGCGTGGGAATATCAACTTCCGTACCGCCAATGCGCCGCGGCTGGATAGCACGGAGTAAACCAGAGTCGCGTAACAAACCGAACGCCTCGGGGTGCAGCATCCGTAACCGGTCGTTCTCAATCTCGAACGGTCGTAACTCTGTCGCCACCTCCTGCGCGGTGGCAACAAGCTGATCGTTCAGCGCAGGTTCGAACTGATTCATTATTTCAAGTAGTCGTGCACGACTTCACCGTCGCCCAGCGTGAACTGACTTTCAACATAGAAACCTCGCGACACGCTTTTCACTGGGATCTCGCAGAGCCGATCGGCGGGAGAGTCCCCGAAATTAATCGTTCCTCTGCCGGCGTAAACATCAAAGATTTCGATGTCGGTTAGCGTCGTGCTCGTTAACTGATCGATATCCGGCGGCGCCTCGTTGGACACATTGGGGATGTAGCGGCGCGCGATCCACTCCGGCGTTCCGCCCAACTCCTCGGCACTACTTAGACGCTGTAGATGCATGGCTGCATCAATAATCGTGCGGCCGCCCCGCTCGACTTGTGAGCTTACGACATCATCTTTGATGTCGAGCGTGAGACGGCCAAATTTTTTCGGAAATCCCCAGATTTCACGTCCGGCGCCGATGGCGACATCGTTATCGAGAATCAAATAAATACTGAAATTCACCGGCCGGCGTTTGAAGGTCCCGGTGGCAAAGACGTGAGCCTCCAAATAACGGCCAAACCCGGAGCACAGAAAGTTGGCGATCGACACTGTGATCTGATTTTCCTTATTTGGGGTCACGGGAGCGGGAACCAAACGCCGCATGGTTTTGGCGTCGGTTTCGAATTCAACAATGAGTTGGCTAATTTCGCGGTAGTGAAATGGCGGGCGCGGGTAAAGCTCGGAGAGCTCAGGCATTGAATAAGCGCGGGGTTTAGTGGTTCGGCTGGCGCGTTTTTTGGCCATCGGAAATCCCTCAAGACGACGAGGTTGATAGTGTACTGGCTTGGTTGCAGGACGCTAAATATGGTTTTTCTTGAATCGCGTGCGCATATATCATGCCGTCCAGTTCAATCATGAGGCTGAGAGGCATGAGCGCCGAGCGTGAAAATTTCGATGTCGTGATCGCAGGGGCCGGATTCGCCGGACTTTATATGTTGCACCGCATTCAACAGCGTGGCCTAAAAGTGCGGCTGTTTGAGGCGGGTAGCGGTATTGGAGGAACTTGGTTTTGGAACCGTTATCCGGGAGCTCGGGTTGACGTCGAAAGCATGGAGTACTCCTACTCTTTCGACGACGACCTGCAGCAAGAATGGTCGTGGTCCGAGCGCTACGCCGGCCAGCCTGAACTGCAACGTTACATCAATCACTGCGCGGATCGTTTCGATCTCTGGCCCAACATCCAGCTCAACACCAGGGTCACCGGGACCACCTACAATGAAGCCACAGCCGAATGGTTAATCGATACTGATGATGGTGATGCAGTGCGCGCCAAGTACTGCGTGCTGGCCACCGGCTTTCTCTCCTCCGGCAGTATTCCAGAATTTGAAGGCCTTGAAGCTTACCAAGGCAATACCTACCTAACCTCAAAATGGCCCGAAGGCGGGGTTGATTTCACTGGCCAAAAAGTTGGCATTATCGGCACCGGATCCTCAGCCGTGCAGGCGATACCCATCATCGCCAAAGAGGTCGACCACTTGACCGTTTTTCAACGCACCCCGCCGTTCTCCATTCCGCTGCGCAACGAGCCGTTAAATCGCGATTTCGAAGCGCTAGTAAAAGACATGTACCCGGAGTGGCGCCGTCGCCAGCGCTTTGAATCACGGGCGGGCTTCATCGCGGTGAACAATGAGCCAACCCCTCCCAACGATAGCAACGCGGTGGACGTCAGCGAACAAGAGCGGCTGGCAGATTACGAAATGCGTTGGGAATCGGGCGGCCTGTGCTTCTACTCCTCATATATCGATTTGCTCACTAATCAGCAGGCCAACGATACGCTCGCCGATTTCATCCGTGAGAAAACTCGTCAACGCATCGACGATCCGGAGGTGGCCGAATTATTGTTGCCGCGCGGTTATCCGATCATGGCTAAACGGCTATGCGCGGATACGGGCTATTACGAAACTTACAATCGCGACAACGTGAAACTGGTTTCCATCAAAGACTCGCCAATCGAAAAGCTCACCGACAAAGGCTTGGTCGTAAATGGCGAGGAATTTGAATTCGATAGCATTATTTTTGCCACCGGCTTCGATGCGGTAACAGGCGCCATCAGCCGAATCGATGTCAAAGGCAAGGGCGGACAAGACCTCAACGATTACTGGACCGGTGCGCCACGCGCTTATCTTGGCTTGGCGAGCGTCGGCTTCCCCAACATGTTTTTTCTCGATGGCCCGTGCGCGAATGGCGCCTTAGTAAGCCCGATGTTGCTCTCCGAGCACCAAGTGGAATGGGTTGACCGGTGCATCGAACACGTCGGCCTGGCAAACGACGCGACGGTTGAGGCAACGCCGGAAAGCGAAGCGGAATGGATGCGACACATGGAAGAAGTGAGCGCCGGGAGCCTGTTGTATAAAGCCAATAGCTGGTACATGGGCGCCAATATTCCAGGTAAGCCTCGCGCTCTGTTGTCATACTTGGGGGGGCTTGAAAATTACCGCCAGCAAACGGGTGCGGGCGAAGCGAATGGCTACGCCAAGTTGGCTGTAAACCGCGGCGAGAGTAAAGCGGCGTAACGCTCAGGTATCTTCCCAAAGCTGGATCATGTTGCCGTCGTCATCATAGAAGATGAACGAGCGGCCGAGTCCAGCGCAGGGCCAAACGTAATCGGTCTGCAACTCGTAGCCCGCGGTTTTGATTTTGTGGTGCCAAGCGTCGATATCGTCAACGTATAAACCAAGCTCGCGAATACCGGTTTGCCCGTAACGGAGTTTAGTGGCAGGCGTCTTGCTGATTTGAGGATTGCTACATTGCTGTAATTCGATGATTGCGCCTTCGTCCGATATCAACAGCGCCATGTGCGACCGCGCATCTTTGACCCCAAAAATATCATCGAGCAGCGCCGGGGTGAGATACACGCCCGGACCACACACCTCGCCATCAGGTATTTCTGCTTGGTGGTAAAGCTTAAACCCCATGACATCGCGCCATAAGCGGATCGCGGCATCGAGATCGCTGGTGAAAATCGCCATATGATGAAAGCGCATGGGTTATTCTCAAATGCAATGTACCCACACCTTACACGACGAGTTTGTCGCGGAGTTAAAACAATGAAGCAGCTTCTTCTTTTATTTTTAGCACTCTCAGCGACATCTACTAATGCCGAAGAGTTTAACGCGACCCCCTTTGGGATCACCGGGTTGCAGGCCGCGATTGATGCCCTTCCCAAAAAAGCGGATAAGGTGATCATCGACAAACGCCTCTACGACGGTGATACCTTTGGTATAAGAGTCTTCAGGCTCTACAAGACCGTTCCCGCGCATTACCACCAATACTCCGACAACACACTTTATCTCTTGGACGGCGAGATCAAAATTTCAATCAACGAAGAGCAGCCCCAGTTGGTCAAACCGGGCGAAGCGCTTTATTGGCGGCGGAATATCCCGCACGGGGTGACCAAACTCTTGACCCCATATGCCACCGTGCTGGCCGTTGATGCACCGAAGCGTGATCCGGCGGATGTCGTATTCCTCGATAAACCGGTGGAGTTCCTCGAATAAGAAATAGGGCCAGAGCCCTTTTTCTATCCAAAACGCGAATCACCGACGCTACTCGATCGAGCGCAAACCAGGCGTCCACGTCTTTTTTCAGACCATCGGCGAAAAAGGTGCCAACACCTTTTTCCCGGCTAGAATAGCGGCCCTTTCGACCCGAAATAATCGAGATCTTGATGCGGCCGATTGATTACTTTGAGCGCGGTGCGCGCCTAGCTCCAGACAGCATGTTTCTCAAAGGCGAGCATGCGCAACTCAGTTTTGCCGAGTCCTCGCGGCAGATCGACGCCGTGGCGCGTGGTCTTTTTGCCGCCGGTTTCGAGCTCGATGATTCAATCGCCGTTTATGCGCCCAATGATCCTATGGCTGTGATTTGCGTGTTTTCGAGCATGCGCGCGGGCGGCGCTTGGGTGCCGGTGAATGTGCGGAATTCGGCGGCAACCAACGCCGAGTACATGGCCTACGTGGATACTCGCTGGTTATTTTTTCACTCCAAGGTCGCAAAACAGGCCAAAGTGGTGATGGACGCAATTCCCGAGCTCAAAGGCGCGATCTGCATCGATGGCAATGCGAATGGCTGCCCTTCGCTGGAGGAATTCTGCGCGCTCGGCGCCGGCACCGAAATTCCAGACTGGTCCGATCCGTTTGGCGCTGCCGACAACATATTTTCGCGCTGGCCTACCGGTGGCACCACTGGACCATCCAAAGGCGTTGAGATGAGCAACGCCAATATCGTCACCATGTTTGAGCTCGGCTTGCAGGCCTACGTCGGTGACGAAATTGAGCAGGTGGTTCATTTGGCGGTTGCCCCGATCACCCATGCGGCGGGTGTAATCATTGGTATTTTCGCGGCCGTTGGCGGCGGTACCGTCGTCCATGAATCTTTCGATCCGCGCGCCGTGCTGGAATCGATCGAGAAAGACCGCATTACTCACATGTTTCTGCCGCCGACCGCCTACTACGCTCTTCTTGATCATCCCGACACCAAGATCAGGGACCTCTCGAGTTTACGAAAAATCCTGCTTGCCGCGGCACCGGTATCGCCGGACAAATTCAAACGCGGTGTGGACGTTTTTGGGCCGGTCATCTGCCAATGCTATGGACAGGCGGAAGCGCCAATGTTGATTTCGATGTTGGCGCCAGAAGTCGTCGCCGCAGCCGCCAAAGGCGATCACCCCGACCGTCTCAAGAGCTGTGGCAAAGTCACCACCAACACTCTGGTCGCCATCCTCGACGAGGAAGGTAATGAAATGCCAGTCGGTGAGCGCGGTGAAATTTGCTGCCGTGGGCCGCTCGTGACCCCTGGTTATTACAAGCAACCGCAAGCAACCGCCGAAGCTCGCAAATTCGGCTGGCATCATACCGGCGATGTTGGCTACGTCGATAAGGATGACTACCTCTATATTGTGGACCGCAAAAAAGACATGATCATCACCGGCGGCTTCAATGTCTTTGCGACTGAAGTTGAAGCACCGATCCTCGCGTTACCAGAAGTTTTGGAATGCGCCGTGATTGGTGTGCCGGATGAGCGCTGGGGGGAATCGATTAAAGCCGTCGTCGTACTCAACGAGGGCACGCGAATGGATAGTGAGACGATCCGTGATGCCATCAAGGACAAGCTAGGCGGCGTCAAAACCCCGAAGTCCATTGAAATCTGGGATGAGATCCCAAAGACCGCGGTCGGCAAGACTGATAAGAAAGTAATCCGCGCCCAATTTTGGACGGATGCCGAACGTGGCGTGAACTAAAGCATGAAGATCGTGACCGCCAAACAGGCCGTCGAAGCCATCGAAGACGGCACTAAGGTTATCTTCCCGAGTGCCTGCGCTAACCCCACCGCGTTTTTCGATGCATTCTCAGAGAACGTCGAACGCTTCAGTGAGCTGACCGTCTGCTCGGCGATGTCGCTGGGCGACTACCGTTTTCTAAACAAGGGGCTCGGCGAACATTTTCACTACCTGACCTGGCAATCGTCGGTATCAATAAGACATCTTTTTAAAGACCCCGATCGCAAGCAGGTGAGTTTTGCACCGATCCGCTTGGGTGACTTAACCCGCGTAGTACGCCGTGGCGGACCAATCCATCCCGATGCCGTGGTGGTGCAAACCTCCGTGCCGCAGGACGATGGAACCGTGAGTTTAGGAATTTCGGTGGGCGCTAACCCGCATTTTATCAATGAAGCATCGTTGGTTATTGCCGAGATGAACACCAATATGCCGGTTACCAGCGCGCGCGTAAAACTTGAAGACATTGACTACGCCTGCGAGTCGAGCGCGCCCTTGGCTGTCTACGACACCGGTGAGCCCCAAGCTCGCGACCAGCAAATTATCGATAACGTATTAAGCCTGATCCCGGAAGGTGCATGGGTTCAGTTCGGCGTTGGCGCCGTACCCGATCGCGTACTCGGCCGGCTCGCGGAAATCAAAGGCACCAATCTGTTTTCAGGCATGCTTACACAGAGCCTGGTTAATTACCTCGAAGGGGTTATCCATGAGCCCACGGTTATAAACGGCGAGTTGGCCGGCAATCAAACGCTGTACGACTACTGCAATCGCAATCAGCGCATCGAAATGGTCGGCCTTGATGTCACTCATGATCCGGGCAAGCTTGCCAGCCTTGATAATTTCGTTTCGATCAACTCCGCCGTCGAAATCGATCTTATGGGCCAAAGCAACGGTGAAACCTTGGGGGACGTACAAATAAGTGGTGTTGGCGGCAGCCTCGACTATATCGAAGCAGCCGCGGTTTCCGAGGGCGGCGTGTCTATCATTGCAATGCCTTCAACCACAGCCGGCGATAAGCGCTCCAAGATTGTCGCCTCGCTGGCACCGGGTAGCGCGGTGACCACTCCGCGCTATGTCATTGACTATGTGATCACTGAGTACGGCATCGCGCGTTTGCGCGGAAAAACGCTGTGGGAACGAGCAGAGGCAATGATCGAAATCGCGCACCCGAAATTCCGCGATGAGCTCGCCAACAGCGTGTGAAGCCACCGTTGTTCAACTTATGTGGGATCACGCAATTGTGCTGGCCCGAAGGTGTAGATCGCTTGCGGTCTGACAAAGTCTGGAGGCGGATCCGGCGTCGAATACGCGCACCTTCATTAGCCTAGACGAGCGCCGACAATCGCTCTAGTTCTTCGGCAATCGTATTCTCAGGTGGCGTTATCGACGCCTGGCGATACCAATACCTCGCGTTGCGCAGATCCCCTTCAAGGCGGTGTAGATACGCGTGTATGAGACAGGACAACTCATCGCCAAAATCCTGAACCATTTCGTGGGCGCTATGCCAGTCCCCCGCCTTGGCGAATTCCAGTGCCAGGCGATGATCGCAAGCCACCTCCTTAGCCGGTGATGACTGGCCAGATCCCGTCGCCACCAACATTCACCGCAACCCGGCCCAATTCCTCGCCCCACGCACTAACGCCACCAAATTCGACTCGCCAGGACCACATGCGGCGAGTCACGAAATGCAAACCGTACTCATAAGTAAAGCCGATAGCCCCGTGGATTTGATGGGCTAGCTTGGTGATTGTCTCCACGCCGTCACTGGCCCGGCATTTAGCCGCCGCGATCTCAAAGCGCGCATTGACGTCGCTAGAAGACAGACCTTTTTGATCCAAGGCCTCACAGGCCGCCATCGCCATTGCATCGATGGATGCAACGTTACCGGCGAGGTCGGCCAGGTAATGCTGAATGATTTGGAACTTCGATAAAGAGCGGCCAAATTGCTCACGCTCGCTTGCGTATTGTGTGGCCAAATCAACGCAGGCGGCCGCGCCGCCTGCGATCTGCGCCGAGCGCATTAATGCGCCAAGCCAGCGCATCGCGTCTTCAGGAAGCTCGGTGTCACCGGCTGCGATGACCGGCGCTTTTCCCGACAGGTGATCGCGTGGATCAAGACCGATGTTGTCTTCCGGCGTGACGTCCAAAGCGGACGCTGAGGCGACCACCACCTGCCCTGAAATAACCGACACCAGATGATCGACTTGCCGACCCCACGGCACGCGAGCGTTGGTTAGCCTGAGGGAGTCGCCCTCGAGTACTTGATCGCCCTCTGTGACTATTCCGAGCACGCCTGCTGGCAAATCGATCCCGGCATCTTTTGCTAGCCAGTGAGCGACCATGCTCTCGGCAACCGGTAGTGGCACAGCGTGACGGCCCACGGCGCGAAGTACAGGATAGGCGTCCGCCCAACCACCATCGAGGCCACCGGCAGCTTCGCTGGCCATCACCAGCGCGGTACCCTGCTCTTCAACCTGCTGCCAGAGCTCCGCGGGCCATCCTTGTTCTTCGATGGCAGTTAGTTTGTCCCAATCGAGTTGTTCGCTGAAGAGCCGATTAACGCTCTCTTCGAGCATTTTGCGCATGTCGTTCATCGGATCCCCATCCCTTTAGCGATGATGCCGCGCATGATCTCCGGGGTACCGCCGCGAAGCGAAAACGAAGGTGTAACCTGCACTAAACTGCCGAGCACTTGTTGGTAGTCGATACCGTGCCCTTCGAGCGTCGGTTCAAGTTCACAGATCTCCTGAGCGAGGCCTGGCAAACCTTGCTCCCACTGGCAGCCCAGGTCTTTTACAACCGCCGCTTGCAATACCGGGTCTTCACCGGCCTCTAGTCTTGAGGTGATATTTAAAGACATGTTCCGCAGCGTCAGAGCCCACGCGATTTGCGCACCCAAGCGTGACAGGGTGGCGGCACTTGCGTTCTTGCCGATCGCGTCGATCAGTTTTCTCACTAAAAAGAAACACGATAAATAACGTTCCGGCCCGCTGCGCTCAAACGCCAATTCTTCGGTCACTTGGCGCCAACCTTCTCCTTCTTTACCCACCAGTGCATCTTCAGGAAGCTCAACATCAACGAAGGAGACTTCGTTGAAAACTCGTCCACCGGCAAGGTTCTTTATCGGACGCGGCGTGATCCCCTCGGCTTTATTGAGATCGATGAGAAATTGCGACAACGCGGCATGTTTTTTGTCGGGATCGGGATCAGTGCGAAACAACGCGATCATGTAGTCCGCCCGGTGTGCGTTACTGGTCCAAATTTTGGTGCCGTTAACTAACCAGCCATTACTGGTTTTTTCGGCTTTGGTTCTGAGCGAAGCCAAGTCAGATCCCGAATTCGGTTCGCTCATGCCAATACAGAAGCATGCTTTTCCTGCGGCGATCCGGGGAACGATGGTTTGCTTTTGCTCCTGCGTTCCGTAACGCACGAGTAGCGGTCCACTTTGACGATCAGCGACCCAATGCATGCCGGTCGGCGCCCCAGCCACCAGGCATTCCTCTACCACAACGTAGCGTTCGAAGGCCGTGCGCCCATGGCCGCCGTATGCGGTCGGCAAAGTCATGCCAAGCCAGCCTTTAGCGCCCAATTTTTCGCTGAACTCCCGATCGTAGGCTTCCCAGCTATGGCTGCGCGTTACCGGCGAGTAGTCTTTGAGTTCCTCATTGAGAAACGTGCGCACCTCAGCGCGCAAAGACCCTGTGGCCTCGGGCAGTTCGACAGGTTCAAATCGGAGGTTATCGGCGATTGACGTCGGCATAAGCGACCCTCTGTGCGTTGCGCGTTAACGGTTTGGAAATAAATAATATCAAAGGCTCGTACGCCAAGGCCGCACCGTCAGATTGGCGCGGCAATATCATTTCAAAGTGGCCTACCCTCGCCTCGGTCGGGACGCGACGCGGAGCTCACTGGCGAGTCAGGCGCATAAAAGTCAGCGTTTACCGTAACCTCACTGAGGCCGTCATTTTGCTTTTGCTGGACGCGGTGGGACGAGGCGCGAGCGGCGCAGTCGGTGATTATCGATCACTCATTTTACCTAACGCGACCTTGAACCCGTGATTGGCCAAGGAGCAGTGTTGGCGCTGAGATTGAGTATTGATCGTGCCCTGCCCCGCGGCCGCCGGTGCACCGGAGTTACGCCCAACCCAGCCATCGAGAATATCGCCCCTTGCGGGGCCGGCCCTCGCCAACGCCATGAGCAAACAATGGCGCGCGAGTTACGGGTGAGGGGTCGCCGCGCGCCGCTGCCGGCGGTTTTCGTAACATCGACTATTAGTAGCCGGATGGGCGGATTGACTAGAACAATGCCCGCCGCCGGATAGCCGCTTGCCGTGGCGGGCGAGACCCCGCGACGCAAGTATTGCTGATCCCCTTCATCGGGCTTCACACCGGTAATACGCACGCCCAAGGGGACGTGTTGTAAATGCGAATAATTCGCGTTAGCGTTGTTCAGTCTACCGCCGAAAGCACCATGAATCCGATGCCCAAGTATCTCTTAGCCGTGATTTTTCTAGCGAGCCTGTATCCAGACTCGAAGGTCGCGGCACTGACTATTGAGTTCGACTACACCTACGACACGCGTGGTTTTTTCACCGATGAGATTACCGGTGCACCCATCCAAAACCGGCGCGCCATCCTCGAAGCAGCCGGTTCGGTTTTTTCGTCGTTTACCGACAACCTCAGCGCGATCAACCCCGGCGCCGGTGACAGTTGGCAGGTCACCATCACGCACCCCAGTCTCGATGGAGCGCCGGTGACCTTGGTCAACGAAATCATTCCCGCCGATACGCTTAGAATTTTCGTGGGTGGTTCGCCTTTGGGACCCGGAGTATTGGGCTTCGCGGGATCAGGGGGCCAACTCAGCGCCACGGGCAGCAGCGCCTTTGTGGATGCGGTCAATACCCGTGGCCAAGGCGTGACCTCAGGCGCCACCGCCACGGATACCGCGCCGTGGGGAGGCTACATCTGGTTTAACAGCTTTCACAACTGGTACTTCGACATCGATCCTATCGGACTTACTACGGGCAACCCCGATTTTTTGACCACCGCGACACACGAGATTGCCCACATTCTTGGGATCGGCGACTCCGACGCCTGGGCGGCGCTGGTGAACAATAACCAGTTTTTTGGCAGCGCTTCGATGTCCCTCCACGGTGGACCCGTTGATCTCGATCCGTTCAACAGTCATTGGGCTGAAGGCACTCTCAGTGTCGTTGATGGGATTGTTCAGGAAACGCTGCTCGACCCCAGCACGCCGGCCGGCGAGCGCCAACTCATGACCGCATTGGATTTTGCCGCCTTGCAGGACATCGGCTGGGAGGTCCCCAGCGCCCCGCAAGGCACACCCGTGCCGATCGGCAGTATCCCATTGGTTTTCTCAACCATTTTGCTGGCACTAGGTGGGGGTCGCGCGCTAGGGGTCGAATTTAACGCTCGGATCGCGTAACTTCGCGCGCCAAATTCCTTGCAACACCCAACATTTTGGAAACGAAATAATGAGAACTTTCGACAAACTTTATATCGGTGGCCAATGGGTTGCACCGCATGGCACCGGCACCATCGACGCACATGCTGCAGCGACCGAAGAAGTCTGCGCGCGCGTTCCCGAGGGCACCGCGGCAGATATTGACGACGCGGTCGCGGCGGCGCGTCACGCGTTCCCCGCCTGGTCTGCCAAACCCAAGGAGGAACGGGCCGCCGTTCTTGAAGCGCTGGCGGATAAATTGATCGCGCGCCAGGACGAAATGGCGGAGTCGATCGCGATTGAGGTCGGTATGCCGTTCAAGATGTCGAAAGCCATCCAAGCAGGACTGCCCATCGGGGCCGCTAAAAACTACGCGCAAATTGTGCGTGAGTTCGAATTCGAGGAAGAGGTCGGCTCATCGTTGGTCGTTAAAGAAGCGATTGGCGTGGTGGGCTGCATCACGCCGTGGAACGTGCCGATGAACCAAATCATGCTGAAGGTAGCACCAGCGCTCGCCGCGGGCTGTACCGTGGTACTGAAACCCAGTGAAATCGCCCCTTCAAATGCGTTTATCTTGGCCGAGATATTCGATGAATTGGACATCGAGCCCGGCGTCTTTAATCTGGTTACCGGTTACGGCCCCGATGTCGGTGAGCATTTGGTGACTCACCAAGAGGTCGATATGGTCTCATTCACCGGCTCGACGCGGGCCGGAAAGCGGATCGCCGCACTCGCTGCCGACACGGTCAAGCGCGTCGCATTGGAATTGGGCGGCAAATCTCCCAATGTGATCATGGAAGATGCGGACATCGAGAAAGCTGTCCGGGCGGGCATCAACGAGTGTTTTCTGAATTCAGGTCAAGCTTGTATCGCGCCCTCGCGGATGATCGCGCCCCGCTCACGCTACGACGAGGTTGTAGAAATCGCTAAGCAAAATTGCGAGCGTTTCACCGTTGGCGATCCGATGGGCGAGAACGTTAAGCTCGGCCCGCTCGTCTCCGAAGCACAACGCGATCGCGTTAAAAGCTATATTGAAAAAGGCATCGAAGAAGGTGCCCGCGTTATCGCCGGTGGTCCAGAAGCCCCGGAAGGCCTGGACAAGGGGTACTACGTGAAGCCCACCGTCTTCGCCGACGTTAATAACGACATGACGATTGCTCGCGAAGAGATTTTTGGACCTGTCATGTGCATCATCCCCTACGACGATGAAGCACAAGCCGTCGAAATTGCCAACGACACGATTTATGGATTGGGCGGCCAAGTGTGGGCCGGCGAGCAGTCCAAGGCCGTCGAAGTCGCTAAGCAAATTCGCACCGGACAAATTTCAGTGAACGGCGGGCAGTTTAATCCGCTGGCGCCATTTGGCGGCTACAAGCAATCAGGTTTGGGCCGCGAAGCGGGTGTTTACGGCCTTGAGGAATTCTTGGAGACGAAATCTCTTCAACTCTAGGCACAACTTCGTAGCGGGCGGCGAATCTGTCGCCCGCACACGACTACCACGCGTCGCTATCGAGGCGCTTGGCCCTCTTCATTCCCTCATCGCTGTCGCCAATCTTCCAATAGCAACTCGCATACATAGCGTCCCGCGAAACTTGGCGCGTGTTGCGCAGGTACTGACGTATCGTGCGGCTGGCACTGAACTCCCCTGCCACCCAGACTGAGGCGATGCCATCTCGCCACGGCAAGCCGAGAACCTTGTCGCTCAGGAGCGGCGTCTGAATGTTGGGGTGAGGATTGACCATCCAATGCAGATCGACTCCTGGCGGGACTGATAAATCGATCTGATCGTCTTCGGCAATAACCTCAACGACCACGTAGCCGACGGCGTCTTTCGGCAAGCGCTCAACGTTGACGGCTATAGCGGGCAAGGCGCTCATGTCCCCCGCGATCAGAAACCAGTCGGCGTTGGGATCAATCATCCGACACGAACCGGGCCCGCCGATGGTTATCGAATCACCGGTTTTGACCGTGTTCAACCAATTCCCGGCAGGCCCTGCGAGATCATGCAGGACG